>CADCTO010000011.1 GCA_902805585.1 uncultured Armatimonadota bacterium
CCTCCCGCGCGCCTCCGGACACGTCCACGGAAGCGACGCCGGGCACGACGGCCAGCTCGCGCGCCAGCTCCTCGTCGCCGAAGACGCGAAGCTGCCTTCCCTGGAGCTGCGGGCTGGTCAGCGCGAACTCGACGACCGGGAGCTGCGACGGGTCTATCTTGAACAGGCGCGGCTGCTCGACCGTGTTCGGCAGGTTCCCCTGCGCTCGGTTGACCGCCGCGGTGGCGTCGTTGAGCGCCCGGTCGATATTGCCGCCGGGCTGGAAGAACAGGTCCACGCTCACCTGCCCCTCGCGCGTCTGGGAATACACCTGGACCACGCCTTCGGTCGCCGCCAGCGCCTCCTCCAGGGGCCGGGTGATCTCCTCGACCGCCACTTCCGGCGCGATCCCCGGCGCGTTGATGCGCACGCCGATGCGCGGGTACGTGATCGAAGGCAGCAGGTCGACCGAAAGCTGCCGCAGGAAGAACAGCCCCAGCACGATGACCGTGAGCGAGATCATCAGCGTCCCGATGGGACGGCGGATCGCCAGCCCGCTGACGCTGAGACCGCGCCGCGACCGCGCGGTCTTTCCGCCGGTCATCTCGCCGCCCGAGTCCGCTCCGTGCCCGTTCCCGCCTGTCCCGTTGCCGTTGCCGGCCACCTCGACGCCGTCCACGACGACGCGGCCGTTGCTGACGACGACCTGCCGGGCGCCCTCGATGATCCGCGGGGGCGCCGCCGGTCCCCGCGGCGTCGGGGGGTCCGTGTCGGCGCCCCCGCCCGCCCCGTTGTGACCCGCGCCGGACTGTCGGTCCGCCGCCTGCGTTCGGGTCGTCCGCGCAGAGGGGGGCGGGGGAGTGCCGTCGCCTTCGGGGGCCGGAACCGCGCCTGTCGGGGTCTCCAGCACCGACCGCTCCTCGTCTTCCTGCTGTCTGTCCGCCTCGCGTTCCGCCACTATCGGCCCCCACTTCCTGAAGACTGTGTGCCAATCGAAGTACCGGTCGCGCCGGTACCGGATCCGCCGCCCGTAGACGATGCGCCGCCGGTGACCGTCGTGCCGCGCGACGGCGTGGGGGCGGTCGACAACGACGACGTCGGACTTTGGGACCCGCTTCCCGCCGCGCCCTGGCCGCCCTGCTGCGGACCCGAAGCCGCCGCGCCTCGTTGCGCCCCCGGAGCGCCGCCGGGGCTCGCCGCTCCCGGCCCCCGACTTTGCGTTCCGGCCTGGCCCGCGTCGCCCTGGCCCACCGGCGCACGTCCCTGCGGCAGCCCCACGGGCGCCTGCTGCGCCACACCCGGTTCCTGGCCCCGTGACTGCGCCTGCCCCGCCGCTCCTTGCTCCGGTCGCGGCGCGAGCGCCTCTTCGGACAGGATGCTCGGGCGCACCGTCGCCCCGTCTTTCAGCGGGCCTGCGCTTCTGGAAACGACGCGGTCGCCCGGCCGCAGCCCCGAAAGGATCTCGGCCTGGCCGTCGGCGCGGGCGCCGACGCGCACCTGCCGCTGCTCGACCCGATACACTCGGGCCGGCGAGCGGTGCGCCCTGGCCCCGCCACGAGGCGCTTCCGCGGGGGCGTCTTCACGGCGGCTCTCCCTGCCGCTTCCTTCGCCGCCACCGCCCCGGGGTGGCTGCGCCGGCTCGCCTTCGCCGACGAGCACGAACACGGTTTCGGTCGTCTCCTCGTCGCCGGAGCCGGTCGCACCGGCACGCGCTTCCTGAACCTGGACGCCGCCGCCGCCACCTCCACCGCCGTTCGGGCCACCGCGCTCGCCGCCCGGACCCCCCTGCCGCCCGCCGCCGCCACCGGGGCTTCCCTGGCCGCCGCGCTCACCGCCACCCCCGCCGGGTCCGCTTTTCGCGGCCTGGAACGCCGCCTCCGGGATCACGACCCGCCGCTCAGACGTTCGGCCGAAGCGCACCCGCGCCAGCAGGCCGCCGCCGATGCGGCTGTCGTCGTTGGGGAGGGTGACGGTGACCGGCACGAGCCGCGTCGTCGGGTCCGCCTGCGGCGAGATGCGGTCCACGCGGCCGGGGAAGGCCCGGCCGCCGAAGGCGTCGAGCCGCACGCGAACCGGCTGCCCCTGCGAGACGCGCGGCAGTTCCAGCTCGCTCACCTGCACGTCCACCTGCGCGACGCGGAAGTCGCCGACCCGCAGGACCTCGCCGCCCGGCTGCACCAGGTTGCCCACGTCCGACAGCTTGGCCGTCACGAAGCCGGTGACGGGGGAGCGCAGGACCGAGTACGAAAGCCGCTCACGCTCCTGGGCCACGACCGCGCGCTGCGCCGCGACCCGCGCCTGCGCCGCGCGCACGGCCGCCTGCCGGTTGCGCACCTGCTGGATCTGCGAGCGCAGCACCTGCTCGGCGGTGCGGGCGGCCGTGCGCGCCTGCTCGCCTATCTGCCGCGAACCCGCCCCCTCGCGCGCCAGGTACTCCGCCCGGCCCGCGTCGGCCCGCCGCTGCGTCAGATCGATCCGCGCCTGCTCCACCAGCGTCTGCGCCTCGTTCACCGCGATCTGCGCCGACGCCACTTCCGACTGCCGGTTCGCCAGCTCGGCCTGCGCCTGGTTCACCGCCGTCTGCTGCAGATCGTCGTCGAGGCGGGCCACGACCTGGCCGCGCTGCACCCGGTCACCGACGTCCGCCGCCAGGCTCAGGAGTCGGCCCTCCGTCTGCGCGCGCAGCGTCACCTCCCGCGAGGCGCGCGTCGTCCCCGTGTACTCCAGTTCGGGCCGGAGCTCGCCCTCGCGCGCCAGCACCACGTCCACGGCGGGCGGGCCGCCTGCGCCGGGCCTCCCGCCCCGCCCGCCGGGGCCGCCGCCCGCCGCGCTCTCGCCCTTGCCGCGCGAACAACCGGAGAGCAGGGGGGAGAAGGGAATCGACAGAACCGCTAACAGGACAACAAAGGGTGTAAGCGCCGCGTGGCGACGCGTTGTGTCAGATTTCATGCAAACCGGACCCGCTTTCTAAGGCCATACGGGTTGACATACGGTGGTTCCGGATCGTTTGTACCCATCCCCACGCTTTTCTTTTTCGGTTA
>CADCTO010000012.1 GCA_902805585.1 uncultured Armatimonadota bacterium
GCTGGACTTCGAGGGCGACGAGATCTACTTCCAGGAGGAGCCCGCCCTGGTCGGCAAAGCGTTCGGCGAGGCGCTGCTGACCTACGACGACTGCGCCGTGCTCGGCATGCGCTTCGCGGCGGACGGGCGCGTGCGCCTGAACCCGCCGCAGGACACCGTCATCCGGTCCGGCGACCGGATCATCGCCATCGCGCAGGACGACGACCGCGTCCGCCTGTCGAACACCCCGGCGGAGATCGACGAAGACGCGATCCTCGAGGTGCCGCGCGCGCCGCGCTCCCCGGAGCGCACGCTGATCCTGGGGTGGAACCGGCGCGGCTGCCGGATCATCCAGGAGCTGGACACCTACGTCGCGCCCGGCTCCGAGGTGACGGTCGTGGCGACCCCGGCGCGAACGGAGCAGGAAGTGCAGCGGCTGTGCCCGGACCTGCGCAACCAGGAGGCCCGCTTCCGGCAGGGCAACACGACCGACCGGGCGACGCTGGACAGCCTGCAGGTCTGCGCCTACGATCACGTGATCGTGCTGGACTATTCGGACACGCTGAAGCCGCAGGAGGCCGACGCGGAGACGGCCGCCGGTAAGCAGATCGGGATCGTGAGCGAGATGCAGGACGTGCGCAACGTGGAGCTGGCCCAGGTCGCCCGCATCGACGACTTCATCGTCAGCGAGCGGCTGATCAGCCTGATGCTGGCCCAGGTGTCGGAGAACCGTGACCTGAACGCCGTGTTCGCGGAGCTACTGGGCCCCGAAGGCTCGGAGATCTACCTCAACCCCGCCGCGTCCTATGTGGCGCCGGGGCGCCCCGTGACCTTCTACACCGTCGTCGAGGCCGCGCGTCGGCGCGGCGAGGTGGCGATCGGCTACCGCCGGATGGGCGAGGCGGCGGCGGACGCGGGAAAGGCGTACGGCGTGGTGGTAAACCCGCGGAAGAGCGAGGCGGTGACCTTTTCGGAGTCGGATCGCATCATCGTCCTGGCCGAGGCGTAGGGCACCGGCACGGGTGCCGGTGCCCTACGCCTCCGCCTCTTCACCGCCTTTGTGCCCGCTGCCACTCGAAGATGGAGGGAACGGCCGGCTGCGGCCTCGGCGCGTCGCCGGCGGGCATAAGCCGGTTCCCCTGGTCCACGGCGGGGCGGCCCGCACCGCCGCTTATCTTGCCGTTGCCGCCCAGGACCTGGTTCCCGGTGAGCTCCACGCCGACGCAGTCGGGGGTGGCGAGGAAGACGGCGGGCTGTTTGGGGTCGGCGAGCAGGAAGACGTTGCCGCGCAGGATGTGGTCGAACGAGGCGGTCTTGGCGAACACGCCGGGGCCCGCGCCGACGACGAAGCGGTTGTGCAGGATCAGCCAGTTCTCGTTCATGCCCCCCATCCACAGGCCGGTCTTGGGCGAGCGGACGTCGCAGTGGTAGACGACGTTGCGCGGGCCGTTCGGGCCGTGCGCCTCGTCCTCGGGCGGCGATGCCCACATGCCGTAGCCGTAGCCGCCGTCGCCGGTGGCGGAGGTGACGACGCACTGCTCGAAAAGGTTCTCGTTGGTCCAGCCCGAGTGCCACTGGGCGTCGCTGCCCTCGAAGGTGGATTTGCGGATGACGTTGCCGGATGCGGCCCACTGCACGCAGGGCGCGTGGCGCATTTTGCGGGTCGTGACGTTCTCCATCAAACCGTCGCAGGCGTACTCCCACCCGACGTAGGCGGTCCCGCCGCCGCCCTTGTACCAGGCGTCGTCCATCACGCAGTCGCGGATCTCGCCCCACTTGGCCTGGAGGAAGTACAGCGGGAAGCGGCCCGCCTTCTTGACCGTGACGCCGCGCGCCCAGCACTCCCAGGCGTTCGAGAAGACGATGCCGCTCGTCCACAGCTCCTGCGTCTGCTCCAGGGTCAAGTCCTCGACGCCGCAGCGCCGTAGGGGCTCGATCTTCTGGACGTAAGAGCCGTCAATCACCGGGAAATCGAGGCGCAGCGGCTGGTTGAGGCGGACGCGGGCGCCGGCCACTTTCTCCACCACGAACTCATAGCGGCGGTACTCGCCCCACTGGCAGGCGTTGCGCACGAGCGCGTTCCAGCGGGGCGTGGCCGGGGCGCGCAGGCGGATGCGGTCGCCCGCCCGCAGCACCGCCGGCGCTGCCTCCAGCACCAGATCGCGGTCGCCGCGCTTGCCGTCGCGCGCGAGCCTGCGCTCCGGCCCGGCCGTGCCCCCGCCGACGAACATGATGGCCGCGATCTGGGACGGGATGCGGGCCGGCGGCCCCGAGGCCGCGGCCTCGGTGCGGACCGGCAGGTCGCTGGTGATGCGCCTGCCGTCCGCGTAGGTGGCGACGGCCCGGAGCGTGTGCGCGCCGTCCTTCACTTTGTTGACGACGTTCGCCCCGCCCGTGCGAAGCGAGAACGTGCCGCCCCAGTGCTGCGGGTAGTAGGTCGTTTTGGCGACTGGTTTTCCGTCGATCTCGATCGCGATCTCGCGCAGGTCCCGGGGCTGGGCGTGCGCCTCGATCCAGGTGGAGGAGGTGACGGTCTTGCCCGCGAGCGGGCGGAAGAACCCGACGCCGCCTGGCGGCGCGGCGTAGCGGAACAGGAGCTTCGTCTTGTCGGCGCCCGCACCGCGCAGCACGACGTTGTTCTGGCCGATCAGGACGGGGCGGTCCAGGTGGTACGTCCCCGGCCCCAGCACGAGCGCGCCGCCCCCGTTGCGGCCCACGGCCGCCGCGCCCCGCTCGATGGCGTCGCTGTCGTCCCGGTCGTCGCCGGCTCTGGCGCCGAAGTCCTCGGCAGGCGAGGCGGCGAGCACCTTGGGGATGCCGCCCGGCACGCCGGCCCAGCGCCAGTCGGGGTAGACGACCCCGTCCGGCCCGACGACATCGGCGGCGGTCAGGCGGGCGGTCTCGTTCGGCTTGATCTTGTACGTCCCCGGCCACGGGGGGCGCAGGGCGTCGTTTCCGAGGGCGACGAAGCGCAGGTCGTCGAGGAACGCGGTGACGCGGGCCGCGCCGTAGCTGTGGACCCAGACTTCGAGGAAGGCGGCCTCGTCCGGTGTGTAGACGTCCAGCATGAACGGCACCCACTGCCCCACGGGCGCCGCGGGCGCCGCGCGCTGGTGGTCGTCCTGGCTGCCGATCAGCTTCCCGTCCCGATCCAGAACGCGCACGTACACGCCGAGCCCGGAGCCGGAGACCGGGAACGCCTGGGCGTGAAGGCGGTAGGCGCCCGCCCCCGGGACGGGCACGCGCGGGCCCGTCGCGCTCGACCCCTGCTTGTCATCCCCGTCCGCCACCCGAAGCGCCGTCTTGCCCGAGCGGGCGCGCTCCGCCGAGAACGTGGTCATGGTTTCGCCCGGCGTTATGGTCCAACCCTGGCCGCCCTTCTCGAAATCCCCGTTGGGCAGCACGAGCGGCGTGCCCCGATCCGGTCCGCCGCCGACCGCGTTTGCGGCCGTGAGCACCGCCAGTACTGCCAACGCGCAGGGGAAGACGCAGGCTCGTTTCATGATCTCGTAGGCTCCTTGCCGCGTAAATCGTTCTTTAAGCGACGCCGCTTGTCCTTCCGCCCTCCCCCACCCCGCCCGGTTGTAAGTCGGCCAAGGGCGCTCGGTCCGGTTCCGGGGTCGACAGACGCAGGCGCACGAACATCAACGGCGCATAGTAGGAAACCCAGAGCCCGACGACGGCGTAGCGCAGGAGCCGGAGCGCGAGCGCCAGTCCGAACGGTTCCGCGCCGGAAAACAGCGCCCCCAGCCCGCGCCACAGGACGAGCGTGACGAGCATCCCCACAAGGTAGCGCGCGATCCTCCGGCCCGCGGAACCGTCCACCAGGAACCGCACCCGGCGGGATTCCAGCGCGAAGCCGAGGCCCAGCCCGAGCACGGTGCCGAGGGCCGTAGCCATGTCTTCCCGGCTGGTCCGCTCCGCCTCTGGCAGGAACCGTTGCCAGGCGATGTACGGGTCGGGCCTTCCGAGGATCGCCTGGAGCGCGAGGTAGACGGCGGCGAAGGCCAGCGGGACGCCCACAGCCGCGAGCACCGGGTGCGCGGCGAAGACCCCGGCGGGCGGGCGCGCGTGCTGACGCCGCCGCCACGCCGCATACCCCGCCAGCAGCAGGCCGCCGACACACAGGCCCGCCAGCACGTCGTGCAGGAAGTGGTCGCCCAGGAACACGCGGCTGAGGCCCATCAGCAGCGCCGCCGGGATCGCCGCCAGCCACGCCCAGCGCCGCCGGACCCAGAGCGCCAGACCCAGGTAGAAGACCGCCGCCGACTGCGCGTGGCCGCTGGGCACGCCGTACCCGGCCTCATCCCCGGACACCAGTGCGGGATCCATCCAGAAAGGGCGCGGCCCGCGCAGCGCGTGTTTGAGCAGCCGGTTGACGAGTTCAGACACCGCCAGCACGTACGCCAGTTCCCTGCCGGCCCGCTTGTGGACACACCAGTAGACAAGCGGCAGCAGGGCCAGGTAGAACTCGAAGCGGCCCAGTTCGCTGACGAAGGCCATCAACCCCTGGAGTCCGGGAAAGTGCGCCTGAAGCCAGCGCGACGCCTCGACGCCGGGCCGATACCAGTTCTCCAAACCGCCTGCCTCCTCGGCGCGCCTCCGGGCGCGAACACACCACAGCCAGTGTACCCGCCGGTCACCGCCTCTTTGGCACGCGGCGCTCCTCCCCGTGGCGCAGTGGCACGCACCGGAGCCCTTCGGCATAGCGGACGCCGAGGAGGCGTCCGTCGGAGATGGCGTTGCGCGTGATGAGGTCCTGGACGCGCCGGAGCCGGCGCCCGCGGAACTGGCTCCGGTGGATGCGCAACAGTTCCCAGCGGCGGTCCCACTGGCCCGTCACGTCGACCGCGAAGTTGGGGGCGCCGGTGGAGCAGTGGAGGAGCCAGCGGGAGGCGCCGGCCTGCCGGGCGGCCTCCGCGGCCATCCGGCCCGCGCGGCGGTGGTCCCGGTGGGTCAGGCGCGGTGGATATCGGCCGTCGAGCAGGAGGACGTATTCGGGCCGCAGGCGGCGAAGCTCCCGCACGATGGCCGCCACCACCTCCGGCGACTCGGGCAGGCGCCCGTCCGGGTAGCCCAGGTAGACCACCTCGCGGGCGTTCCATCCGGCCGCCGCCGCGTCCTGCTCCCGCCGCCGCGTGCGCCGCAGGGCGCCCGAGTCGCCGAACGGGTAGTAGCCTTTGTCGCCGTCGGTCGCGACGACCAGGCTGAGCCGCGCGCCCGAGGCCGCGAGCCGGGTGAGGAGACCGGCGACGTAAAACTCCGGGTCGTCGGGGTGGGCTACGACAACGGTGACGCGCGTGCCGGGGCGGAACAGGCGCCGGCTGTCCGGGTCGGTCCAGGGCTGCGGGCGGGGCGGGCGGCGCGGGATGACGTCGAAGCGGAGCGGCTGCCACCGGTAGAAGAGCCCGAGGGCCAGCGCGCCCGCCAGGACCGCGAACACGAGACGCTTCCGGCGGCGCCGGACGCGATCGGTCGCGGCTTCGGCGCCGTTCAGGTGGCGACCGGCTCGACGGCGCGCGGAGCGGCGGCGGGCGTGGGACTCGGTTCCGGCTCCGGCCCGGCGCGCAGGGCGCTCCGCAGGACGATCAGGAGCGCGACGCACAGCAGACAGAGCGCGGCGCACAGCGCCGCGAGCACGACGGGCGGGAAAGGATGGAGCCGGGCCGCCTTCGTCAACAAGCCGAACCAGCCCCCGGCACCGTAATAATGCGGCAGCACGATCCCGAACAGCGCGTAAAGGTTCAGAGCGATCACGCCCGCGCCGAGCCACCACGCCAGCCGGTCCCGCCCGCGGTTTCCGGCCGCCAGGCCCGCGCCCAGGAGCAGCCACGCCATCTGCGCGACGACCGGCGGCACGAAGTACCGCGCCTGAATATAAAAGAAGCTCCCCAGGTCGCGCTTCATCCGGTAATCAACGTAGACATAGAACGCGGCGACGGCCAGGGTCGCCATCCCGAGCAGAACGAGAGCGAAGCGGCGAGCGGGCGGTTCGCACCGGCTGCCCCGTGACGCCGCCTGCCGCGCCAGCCAGACGACAACGGCGCCGGCCGCAGCCGCCGAGGACGCGGTGAGCAGGCCGACCAGCGGCAGGGGCAGCCGCGGGCCGGACCAGCCGAATTTCCCCCAGTATTCCCGGAAGACACTGCGGTAGACGCCGAGCCAATCGTATTCCCACAGATAGGGGAGCAGCCGGACGTCCGGCCGCCGGGCGATGGTCCCGTACGAGTTGACCAGCGAATCGCCGCCGCTGCGCACCGAGTCGCCGAACCAGACGGCTACGGCCAGCGCGGGCGGGAGCGCGACGAGGAGCCAGAGCGCGAGGCCGCGCCCGCCGCCCCGCGGCCGGAGCAGGTCCCGGACGAACAGCGCCGCGAGCAACGGCAGGACGCTCAGGAAGCTGACCTTGGTGAGCAGGCCGAGCGCCGTCAGCACGCCCAGCGCCGCCGCCCGCCCCGGCGTCGGCCCGCGCAACACCCAGCGCAGCATCACCAGGAGGCACGCGGAGAACAGCACGAGTTCCAGCGCCTGGTTCGTGATGGTCGTCGTGAGGAACGTCGCTTCGGGGTGGAAGCCGACCAGAACCCCGAGCGCGAGCGCCCAGCCTTCCCGCCCCGGCCACAGTTCGCGCCCGACGAGGCAGGCGATGGCGGTCAGCGCGACGCCCAGGAGGACCGACACCCCGCGGGACGCGAAGGTGCGCGCGAGGATGGAAGCCCCCTCCAGCGGCCGCTGGGCCAGGGCGACGCCGGCGTAGTAGAGCGGCGGGTGGAACCGCGTGAAGTGCTTCACGATCACGATGCCGCCGTCGTCCGTCATCGGGGTGCGCTTCACGGCGGGGTCCCGGAGCCCGGAGACGGCCCGGGCCGTGCCGGGGCCGTCCCCCACCCGGGCCGCGAATTCGCGCGCCGACCAGAAGCGGACCAGGTCCGCCATCCGGCGCGCCTCCCGCGGCACCTGCCGGCTCGGCGGGACCCGCAGGATGCCCTCGCGCGCGATCCGCTGGGCGTACAGGAAGTGCTGGGGCTCGTCCGGCCCGTGCCAGGGTGGGACGATCACGCTCCACAACAGCCCCTTGCACAGGGTCGCGACCAGCAGCAGCGGCAACGCGCGCCGGGCCAGCAGAGGCGGCCCCGCCACGAGCGCGAAGGTCAGACTGCTGTACAGGAAGTACACGACGTGCAGGCCGGACGCCCCCAGCGCGAACGCCGGGCCGCGCTCGCGTCGGAAGAAGCGCAGCAGGCCGGCGTTGCAGGCGAGCAGCACGCCCAGCGCGGGCGGCACGCCAAGCCACGCCCACGGCACCACGATCCCCGCGAACAGGCACAGGACGAGCAGCCAGGCGGCCACGGCGCTCAGGCGGCTGGCGCGGTCCAGGTTCAGGTCGCCGGGCAGGGCGCCGCTTTGGAGGATCAGGCGCGTCCACGGCACGGCGCGGCCGAAGATGTCGGTGCGCAGCCAGTTCGCGGCGGTCCAGCGCTTCAGGTGCGTCGCCTGCACGTCGGGGCAGAGATGGATGGCGTGCCCGGCCTGCCGGAGCCGCGCCCCCAGTTCGATGTCTTCGATGGAAGGTTTTTCGTAGCGCTCGTCGAAGCCCCCGACGGCCGCGAACGCGTCGCGCCGGACCGCCCCGCAGCCCGCCCAGAAGGTGGACGCCTCGCGCCGCCCGTGCTGGTGGACGTAGTGGTGGAGCAGGTTCTTGTACTGCGTGACGAGGCCCGGGGCCGGCGGGCGCGTGTCGTACGAGCCGAACAGCGCCGCGGTCTGCGGCTCTTCGATGAAGTGGCGCTCGATGCGCGCCAGGGTGTCGGCGTGGACCATGACGTCGGCGTCGATGAAGACCAGGACGTCGCCGCGCGCCGCCTGCGCGCCCCGGTTCCGGGCGAACGCCGGGCCGCGGGGGCCGCCGGAAAGGCGGACGACCCGGGCGCCGGAGTCGCCCGCGGCGTCGGCCGAACCGTCCGTCGAGCCGTCGTCCACCACGATGACCTCGTCGGCGGCGCGAGACGAAGCCGCGAGCGCCCCCAGGCAACGGGCGAACGCATCGCCGCCGTTGTGGACCGGAACGATCACGGACAGTCGCATGGCTAAACGGGGGCCCTTCCCGTGCCGGACGCCGCGGCCACGGGCGGGGCCGCGGGCCGGGACTGGAACCAGCGCGTGATCCAGGCGGGGTGCGCGGTGGACAGGGCGAACGAGAGCGTGATGTGCAGGTACGACCAGAACCGGAACTGCGCGTCCCACTGCCCCGCCGACAGGTGGACGGGCAGGAGCGCGAGCGGCGAGAGCAGCAGGAAGAACGCGGTGGCGGCGACGTTCAGGGCGACATACGTGAGCGCCGGACCACGCCCCTGCGCTGCCATCCTGGGCAGCGGGAACAGCGCCCAGAACACGAAGTGATAGAACACGATCTGGACGAACCAGATGTTGACGAAGCACGAGACAACGAGCAGAAGGAACCCCAGCACCTCGAAGGTGCACAGGTCCACGAGTTGGGCGGTCGTCAGCGAGCGGCGGAGCCGCAGCAGATAAAAGAAGAACGCGGGGTAGCCGACGGCGAGCCCGGCCAGGAGCACGTTCACCAGGGTCTCCCGCGGCACGAAGCCCAGCTCGGCGTGGTGGCGCAAGAGGCCGAAATAGATGAAGAAATTCAGGAGAATGCTCCACAGGCGGAGCCGCCGGGCGTCGGCCCCGTCGTCGAGGCGTACCGCACGGCCCAGGAGGTAGACCTCGTTGAAGACGTGGTGGACGCCGAAGTAGATCACCAGGGAAAAGCCGTTCACGTACAGGGCCCCGGCGCCCGCGACGAGCACGGCACACGCGGCGAGCGTCTGCGGTTCGCGTACGACGCGGGCGATCTGCTTTTTGGCGTAGAGCAGGGAAAGCAGGTAGTGCCCGAAGCCGAGACTGAAGGCGATCTCAAGCCAGGGCGTTTTGCCGCCGGTGGCCGCCGCCAGGAGCACGGCGACGCCGACGGCGCCGAGGCGCATCAGGGAATGGAGCGGGATCGTTGTCACCGTGGCGCCCCCCCGGCGGAGAGCGAGGACGGGGCGGCGGCACCTGCGCCCCTGCCCGGCGACCCGCTCGCGCACAAAATCGGCAGCGGCCCGCTCCCCTCGGCCGCCCGCCCGGTCACGCGCGAAAACCCGAAGCAGCGCAGGCACGTGTAGCCGCCGACGGGGCGAGCGCCGTTCCGCCGGAGCACCGCCAGCGGCACCTTGTTCTCCACCGCCACAACGGCCAGGCAGCGCCGGAATCCCAGATCCTGGTAGTGCCGCGCGCAGAAGGCGTTTCGCGCCACATACAGGCCGCGCCCCTCGCACTCGGGAAGCGTGTGTGCGTCATAGACGTAGACATCCCCGGACGGGAGCACCAGGTCCCGGTGCAGGTAGGGGACCGGAACGCGCCCGGTCGCCGCCCAGCCGGCGTCCACGATGCGCCCCTCGTGGCGGCAGACGAAGCAGCGGTCGCCGCGCTCCAGCCGGGCCCGGATGTGCGCCCGGCTCTGGTCCGGGCGGAAGGCGAGGTAGGCGTCCAGTTCGGCCTCGGTCAGGATGCAAAGATCCACCGGCAGCCGCGGCGGCGCGGCGCTGCGGAACGGGGCGTCCAGCGGGAACGCCAGGACGATGACGCGGCGGTAGAAGGTGGTCACCACCTTCATCTTCAGCGTGTCCAGACCGCGCCGCCAGGCCTTGCGCGGCCGGAGCGTCAATGGTCTACCTGCTTTTGCCACAAAAAGCCTCCCCTTCCTTCGCGGTCGTGGAAACCCGGCCCGCCGGCCGTTTCACGGCCTTGACGGCGACGAAATGGCCGGTCACGAAGCGCGTGGGCAGCTTCCCCAACCCCTCCCAGGGCATCAGCGAGCGGAGGAAGCGGCGCTGGGACGGTGCCCCGCCCCGCCGTTCCACGAGCCGCGCGAGGAACACGGCCAGGACCCGGGGGCAGTGCAGCACGGCGTCCGCCTCCACGACCTCGAAACCCGCGCCGGCCAGGAGCCGCCGCAGGCCGCCCAGCGCGCACGAAGCCCCGACGTAGTACGGGACCAGTCCGGAGCGCTGCAGGAGGAAGAACGGGAGGGCGTTGCGCAGAGCGATCACCGGGTTGGCCAGGTTGTCCAGGGTCAGGATCAGGTCGCCCCCGTCGCGCAGCACCCGCCCGAGCTCCCCGAGGCTGGCGGCAAGGTCTTCGCGCCGTTCGAAGTGGTCCAGCGTGGAGTTGGACACCACGGCGTCGAACGAGCCCGCCCGGAACGGCAGACGGCGCACGTCGGCGACGACGCCCTGCAGGCGGGGGTGCCGCGCCCGTGCGGCCCGCACCACCTGGGGGGACACGTCCATGCCCCAGACCTCGCGGGAGCGGCGTTCCAGCAGGGGGAACAGGCCGTCCGTGGAGGCCTCGTCGAACAGGTCGGTCTTCAGCAGGCGGCCGGTCCGCCCCGGCGGCAGCCAGCGCCGCAGCAGGGCCAGGTTCACGGCGTCGCTGTGGCGCCGCCACAGCCCCTGGGGCCGCTCGCGCGACCAGTGCCGGCCGACGTCCTCCCAGTAGCGCGCTTCCTCCGAAAGGTTCTGCGCGAGGTCGTGTTTCGGGTCCTGCTCCGTCAGCAACATAGGCACCTCATGCCGCCTGCACGGCGGACGCCGCGTGCGGGACGGCGTTCTGCGCCGATGCCGCCGCCAGCGCTTTGCGCTGTTGCGCGGCACGGGCCATCAGGAAAAACAGGGTCCCCGTCCAGGCCAGGGTGCAGCCCCCCGTCGGCCACCCCGCCGGAGCGAGCACAGTGAACGCCGTTACCGCCAGCAGCACGGCGGCGCCCGTCCCCGAGCGCCCACCGCCGGCAGCAGCGAGGCGCGCCAGCGCGATCATCGGCAGCAGTATCAGCACGTCGTCGTACACGCGGTGGTATGTCCAGACGCGCGCCACGATCCCGGTGACGCCGAGCAGGAGCCACACATCGACGTGCCGGTGCCGGCAGACCCAGACCCCCAGGCCAAGCAGCGTGCCGACCGAAAGGAGCGCCCCCGCGGCCAGCAAGACCGGGAGGGGCAGAAGCTGCTGGAGGCGGAGCGCGGCGAGCCAGCTGTGCAGGTTGGCGTAGCCGCCGTCCACGGCGCCGTCCGCCGCCCCCACCAGACCGCGCTGGAGCCACTGGACGTGGAGCGAGACGATTCCGCCCTCCTGGAACGCGCACGCCAGGAAGGCAAGCAGGACGTACCCCGCGACGGCGAACGAGGCCGGTCGCGCCCGCCGCCCCGGCGCGAAGAGGAGCAGCCAGAAGAACGGGGCCGACAGCGTCGGCTTCATCAGGGAGAACACCAACAGGGCAGCGGCCAGAAGGTCGTCGCGCAGCGCGGGGCGGCGCCCCTGATAGACCAGCAGCGCGGCCGCGACCGCCGGCGCCACCAGCAACAGAGTCAGCTGGCCGTTGCCGAGCGTGACGCCGGTCGCGGTCATGGCCAGCGGCACCAGTGCCGCCACGGCGCGCTGGGCCGGCGTCCGCGCCCCGGATTCTTGCACGCAGGTGCGGGCGAGCCAGAACAGGGCGAGCAGCGACGCCCCGGCCCAGAGCCAGCGGGCCGGCGTCTCGTCCAGCCAGCCGAAGAAGGGCCACAGCAGCACGTACGTGGCGGGCGGGTAGACCGCGCTCGCGAGCGCCTTGAAGAGGGGCAGCCCGGCGAACCACGGGCCGACCTGCCGGTACAGGATGCGCAGGTCGATCGCCCCAAGACGGCCGGTTTCCAAGCCCGCGCGGTGCAGTTCCAGCCCCAGGCGCAGCAGCGCGGCGACCGCGAGCAGCGCGGCCAGCGCCCAGAGCAGGCGGTTCCCGTGGCGGCGCCATGAAGATCGTGGCGGAAGATTCATGCGACGACGTTCTTGTTCTTCATGTCTCGTTCCCCGCCGGCCATCAGCTTCTCCCAGAAGAAGCCGCCGGCGTTCGCGGCCTGCGAAAGAAAGAGCAGCGCGGCGACCCGGGCGGCCCGCCCGCGCGCCGTGTGCCGGAACGGGTGGCGCAAAAGGTTCGCGTAGAACCCGCCCGGCTCCACCCGTATCTGCTCGCCGGAATCCCGCGCCCGGAGGCGGTGGTAGCAGTAGGCGCCCCGGCCGTAGGTAAAGTGCTGCCGCCAGAAGCGGCGCAGCGACAGGTCGTGGGCGTGGTACACGCGCGCGGCGGGCAGGTACGCCATCCGGCCGCCCCGGCGCACCCAGCGCCGGCAGAGTTCCCGGTCCTCCGCGGCGGCGCGGGGGTAGGTCGTGTCGAACCCGCCGATCTCCCGGAAGCCCGCCGCCGGGAACGCCAGGTTGTTGGACGCGAAGAACTGCGCTTCCTTCGGGTCGGGGTTGAAATAAGCGTAGATGTAGTCGATCAGCATCTGGCTGGCGGTCGAATAGATGTTGTCCGGCAGGGCGTTGACGGTCCGCCCGCCCAGCGCCCGCGCCCCGTCTTCCGCGAAACCCGCGCGCAGCGCGTGGAGCCAGTCCGGCGCGGGGGCGCAGTCGTCGTCGGTAAATGCAAGATACGCGCCGCGCGCACGCGCCGCCCCGGTGTTGCGCGCCTTCGCCGGCCCGGCGTTCGGCTGCGTGACCAGCGTGACGTCAATCCGGCCGCGCACCGCCTCCACCGGC
>CADCTO010000013.1 GCA_902805585.1 uncultured Armatimonadota bacterium
CACACCTACGGCCGCGAGCAGCGCGGCGAGGGGCCGGGTGCGTTCATGACCGCCGCCGAAGCGTTGCTTCTCGCCCGCCATCCCCGCTTCCGCCCCGCCGGAACGCCCGCCGCGGCCGCGCCCCGCGCGACGTGGAAAACGCTGGCCGTGCGGCAGGAGCGCGACACGCTGGTCGTCACCGGGGAAGTGACCGCCGAACCCCCGCCCTTCGGCGTCGCCGCCTTCAACGACCCGGAAGGCGGGTCGGATTACGACGCCGTCAGCGCCGCCGCCCGCCTCGAGCCCGGGGGGCGGTTCCGCCTGACCCTGCCGGACCTGAAGCCGGGCCCTCACGAGATGCGCCTGGCCGTGTGCCACCAAGACGGCAGCAAGAGCTGGCTGAAAGCCGCCTACCGGATCAGGCCCGACGGCCGCGCGGACACCGGCGCGATCACCGCCCAGGTGGTCTGGGCGCCCGTCGCCGAGGCGCTCGCGCGCGACGACGCGGACGCCGTGCGGCGGCACCTGCGCACGGTCCGGGACGCGCACAAAGACTCGGCGGCCATCGCGCGGCAGGCCCGCATCGTCGAAAGCTGGCTCGCCCCCGCCGCACCCGTTCGCGTAGAGACGCTTGCCCCGGACGTCAAGACGGCGCCTGTGTCGGATCTGGCGTTCGAGCGGGCGGAGGTCGGCTGGGGGACGCCGCTGCGCGACCGGACGCCCGCCGAGGAGGGACGCGTCCCCTTCCTGAGCGCCGGGGGCGAAACGTTCGCCAAAGGGCTTTTCGCTCACGCGCCCGCCCGCCACGGGCTCCGACTCGGCGGCGGCTGGGCGCGGCTGACGACCGGCTTCGCGCTGCAGCAGGGAAGCGCCGGCTCCGTCGTGTTCGTCGTCAAAGGGGACGGGCGCGAGTTGTTCCGCTCGCAGGTCATTCGTGGCGGCCCGCCCGGACGCGCCACGGTGGACGTCAAGGGCATAGACCTCCTGGAACTGATCACCGAGGACGCGGGCGACGGGATCGCGAGCGACTGGGGCGTCTGGCTGGACCCGACGCTCGCGCGTTGAGGCTTCCGAGGCAAATTGTACGCCAGAGAACGCCGCGAGATGCCGATAACGTACTGGTAATTATGCGGACAGGTCCGTCGGATGTTCGCCGCGTCCCGCTGACCAGGTTTCAAGGAGAATACTGTGAGCACGACGATACAAGCACCGATCCGCCAGGACTTTGACACCGCCGCCATCATGGGCGGCCTGTACGGGGACGGCATCATCGGCCTCAAAGGCGCCTTCGACCGCCGCTGGGCGCAGGACCTGCACGAGGACGTCGAGGACCTGTTCCGGGAGGCGCTGCTACGTCCGGGCGGCGCCGTCGGTCGGGGCCCGAAGCGCTATTATGTGGAGATCCACCCGGAGCGCATCCGCGGATTCGCCGATCTCGCCGCGCACCCGTGGGTGGTGGCGGTGTGTGAAGCCGTGCTCGGCCCGGAGTACAAGATCGTCGAGATCGGCTTCGACGTGCCCCTGCCCGGGGCCGTGCATCAGCCCTGGCACCGCGACTTCCCGGCACCGGAAGACACGCTGGTCGGCCGGCGCCTGAACTCGCTGGCGTTCAACCTCACCACGGTCGACGTGTACGAGGATATGGGACCGTTCGAGATCGCGCCCGGCACGCAGTGGGACGCCCCCGACGGGTTCGAGCACGGCATGTTCCCGCCCAAATCGCTCTACGGGCGCTACGAGCAGCGCGCGCAGCAGAAGCTGCCCCGGATGGGCGACATCTCGGCGCGCTCCGCCCTCACCATCCACCGCGGCACGGCCAACCGGTCGGACAAATCGCGTCCGGCCCTCGTCCTGGGCGTGGACGCGCCGGGCGCCAACAACGCCGAGCGGCACGACCTCCAGTTCACCCGCGCGTACTACGAGACGCTGCCCGAATCGGTACACCGGCACCTCACGTGCCGGGTGGTAGAGACTCTGGAACCCATCGTGCAGGCACACACCATCGAGGGCCTGGTGATGGGCGAGGCCTGACCACGGCGCGGGTTCGTTAGCCGCGACAACGAAACGCGGGCGCGGGGAAAAGCCCCGCGCCGCTGTTTTCCCTGATACACTATGTGCAGCCCGAGCGATCCGCCGCATGCCGATGCGGCGATTCCAAGGCACGGAGGAGGCAGCAAAGAAGCGAGTATGTCGAACACACCCACGCGATCCGTCGTCTGCGGCGCCCTGGCGGCGCTGGTCCTTTGCGGCGCGGGAGCCGCCGCCGCTGCGGCGCCGCAGGCGGCAACGGCAACGGGGGCTCCCGGAAAACAGGCCAGGGCGATCCCGCTCTTTAACGGCAAGGACCTGCAGGGATGGCACATGGACGTCCCCGCGCGGGACAAGGACCCGAACGCCGCCCCGGCTCCCTTCATCGTCCGCAACGGCCTGCTCGTCAGCCTGGGCACGCCCGGCGGTCACCTGATCACCGACCGCTCCTACAAGGACTACCGGCTCCAGCTGCAATACCGCTTCGCCGCGAAGCCCGGCAACTGCGGCGTGCTGGTGCACGCCTCGACCCCGCGGGCGCTCTACGGCATGTTCCCCCGCTCCATCGAGGTGCAGCTGATGCACGAGAACGCCGGCGACTTCTGGTGCATCGCCGAAGACATCGCCGTGCCCGACATGGAGAAGCGGCGCGGTCCCAAAGCGGAGTGGGGGACGACCGGGGACAAGAAGCGCCGCATCCTCAACCTGACCGACGGGTCCGAGAAGCCGCTCGGGGAGTGGAACACCCTGGTGGTCGAGGCCCTGGGCCGCTCGGTCAAGGTCTGGGTCAACGGGACGCTGGTGAACCACGGCACCGACGCCACCGCCGATAAAGGCCAGATCGCCATCCAGGCCGAAGGGTCGGAGGTCGAGTTCCGGAACCTGCTGCTGACCCCCATCACCAAACTCAGCGACTGACGGCGGCCGGCAACGGCGGGACCGGAGCCGGGCCGCCCGGCGCCTCGGGCGGCTCCCTTTCGACGCCGGGAGCCTTGATATACTGAA
>CADCTO010000014.1 GCA_902805585.1 uncultured Armatimonadota bacterium
GGTGTGACTCGCCTTGCCCTGGCCGCCGGCTCCCCCTTCCCTCGCAGGGAAGGGGGCAGGGGGGATAGGTGGACAGCGGGCGGCAGGGCCTGTTACAATGGGCGTATCCCAGCAAGGAACCACGACGTGAACCGCTCATCTCGTTTCCCGCTTCTGCTCGGCTGCCTCTCGCTTGTTTGGCTTACGGCCGGCGCTGCACGCCCCGGCCGCGCCGACTTCACCTTTGTCCACATCACCGATACGCACGTCGGCGCGACGGACGGGCCGGAATCGCGCGCGGCGCAGGACGCGGCCCTGTTCCGCGAGATCAGCGCCCTTTCGCCCCGGCCCGCCTTCGTGATGGACACCGGCGACGTGTGCGAGATCGGGACGGACGCCGAGTACGCGATCCAGCAGAAGACGGTCAAAAATCTTTCCGTGCCCTATTACGCGGCCCCCGGCAACCACGACGTGCGCTGGAACCCGCGCGGCAAGGAGGGCTACGTCCTCGGGGCGAAGCAGCCCCTGTATCAGTCGTGGGACCACGAGAACGTCCATTTCGTCCTCCTCGACTCCACCGTGCTTTTGCAGCACTGGGGCCACTTCGACCAGGCGATGCTCGACTGGCTGAAGAAGGACCTGGACCGGGTCGGGCGCGAGCGTCCCGTCGTGATCGGGTTCCACCACTGGATCGGGCGGGACGCGGTCCAGGCGGACAACGAGCAGGCGCTGCTCGATCTGGTGGCGCCGTACAACGTCCGGCTGTGGCTGAACGGGCACGGACACTCGGACATCAAGTGGAACGTCAACGGCGTCCCGGCGATCATGGGCAAGGGGCTGTACCAGGGCTCGTACCACCTGATCGAAGTGACGAAGGACCGCCTGCGCGTGCTGCGCCGCACGGCCGAGCAGCCCACGCCGACCACCGAGGTCCTGAGCGTGCCCCTGGCCCGGCCCCTCGCGCCGAAGTGGACGGCAGGACTGTCACCGCAGAACGGCGGTGCGGCGACCACCGTGACCGTCGCCCGCGGGGATCTGCCCGCGGAGGCTCGGGTGGCCTACCGCGTGAACGCCGGCAAGTACGCGCCGCTGGCGGCCGGGGCCGCCGGCTGGTCCGGCGACCTGCCGACGGGCGCGTTGACGCCCGGAGAGCACGTGGTCACGGTCCAGGCAACGCTCCCCGACGGCCGCGCCTATCAGGTGCCGCTCAAACTCACCATCGCGCGTCCCGGCGCCCCCAGGCCCGTCTGGACCGCGGACCTCGGCGGGGCCGTGCAGTCACGTCTGGTGCGCGGGCCGGGCGACGCGCTCTACGTCAGCACGATGGGCGGCGACCTTGTCGCCGTCGCGCCCGCGACCGGACGGGTGAAGTGGCGCGCGCGCACCGAGGGCGCGGTCTTCTCCACGCCCCACGTCGGGCAGAATCGCGTCGTCTTCGGCTCGGCGGATCATAAGGTCTATGCCGCGAACCCGGCGAACGGCAAGATCCTGTGGAAGGCGGGCACCGAAGGCGCCGTCTTCGGGGGCGCGGCGGAAGCGCAGGGCGTCGTGTGCATCGCGTCCGTGGACCGCAAGATCTACGGCCTCGACGCCGCGAACGGCAAGGTCCTGTGGACCGCGCAGGGGGAAGGGATGTACCAGAGCCAGGCGGCGACCGACGGCGAGCGCTTTTTCGTCGGCGGCTGGGACAACTTCTTCCGGGCGCTCGATGTGAAGACGGGCCGCGAGGTGTGGAAGCAGAAGTTCGGCCGCTCCTTCTACTTCGCCCCGGCCATCGGCTCGCCCACGGTCGGCGAGGGCAAGGTCTTCGTGACCTCCAACGACGGCCTCCTGCACGCCATGGACGCCGCCACGGGCAAGGTCCTCTGGGAGACCGAAAGCCGGAAGCTGGGCTACTCCGGGCCGCTGTACCGGGACGGCCGCATCTACAACGGCAGCCTGAGCGACGACGGGCGCGTGTACTGCTTCGACGCCGCGACGGGCAAGGTGCTCTGGGAGACGCCCACGGGGTCCGTGATCTACGACTCGTCGTGCGCCTTCGGCGGCGGCAACGTCTTCATCGGAAGCGTGGACGGCACGTTCTCGGCCCTGCGCGCTTCGGACGGCGCGCTCCAGTGGCAGTACCGGCTCGGACCCGGCCACCTGCTCGCCTCCCCGGCGACCGACGAACAGCGCGTCTACATCTCGTCCATGAGCGGCCGGGTGACCGCCCTGCCGCTCGCGGCACCGCCGGCCGCCGCCGCCCGGTGACGCGGCAAGGGAGAAAGGACCCGGGATGCTGTCGTCGTTCCGCACGTGTTGCCTGCTGCTGGTTCTCCTGTCGCTGACGGCCTGCGCCCGGGCGCAGAGCCGGCCGACGACGCCGAAGCCCGGGAGCGCGGAGCGCCGGGCGATCGTGAACGCGCTGCGCCCCACGGTTCGGAAGTCCATCAAACAGAACGCCGTCTTCCGGATCGACCACCTGAAGGTGCAGAACGGGTGGGCGTTCCTGCGCGGCAAGCCGCTGCAGCCGAACGGCAAACCGCTGGACTACCGGGGCACGGAGTACGAGGAGGCCATCAAGCAGGGCGCGTTCGATGACGGCATCTACGCCCTGCTGCGCAAGCGGCCAGGAGCGAAGTGGCGGGTCGTCGTCTACAACATCGGCGCGACCGATGTGGTGTGGTCGTCGTGGGAATACCAGCACAAAGCCCCGGGCGCCATCTTCCGCTAGAACCGGGGCGAGAGAACCCATGTCTTCCACGCCGGACCTGCCGATCAGCCGCCGCGGCCTGCCCGCCGGCCGCCGGGGCGTCGCCCGCACCCGGGACTACCTCGCCCCGCGCGTCCTCGTGCTCAACTACGATCCGATCATCGAGGCGGAGGGCGGGAAGCGGCTGAACGCCCTCCTGGGCTTCCGCGACCCGCGGTACCTCGCCCCCGCCCTGGCCGCCGACCTGGAGCAGTGCTCCGGCGGGTACGTCCGGATGAACCTCGACGAGTGGAAAGACCTGGACATCCACCCCGTCAAAAAGGACGGCTTCCGCTACACCG
>CADCTO010000015.1 GCA_902805585.1 uncultured Armatimonadota bacterium
GGCGGCGCATCCTGAACGGGTTGCACACGGCCATGGCGAGCATCGCGCCCCCCCGATACGGCTTGGCGACGGTGCGGGAGGCCATCGAGCACCCGGAACTCGGGCCGTTCCTGCGGGCGCTCATGGACGAGGAGATCGTGCCCGTGGTCTCGCCGCCGCTCGCGCCTGAGGACGCCCGCGCCTACGCCGACGCCACCTGGGCCCGGATGCGCAACCCGTTCCTGGTCCACCGGCTCAGCGACATCGCCAAGGGCGCGCCCGTCAAGTGGCAGACCCGCCTGTTCCCGACCATGCGCGCCTACGAAGCACGTTTCGGCGTACCACCGCCGCGCATCACCGAATGCCGGCGCGTTTTCGAGGAGACCCCGTAAGGACGATGGTTCGAGCCCTGTTCCTGTGCCTGTCCGCGCTTGTGTGCGGGCTCGTTGTCTCCGTCCCGGTTCCCGCGCAGATCGAGCCTTTGGGGAAGGGGCTGCCCGGCGCTCCGCCCGCGGCGTCGCCCGCCCCCCCGAGCGCCGACCGCACGATCCGGCCGGGCCGGGGCATCGGCAAGATCGCCCTCGGCGCCGGCCGCCGCGCCGTGCACAAGGTGCTGGGGAGGCCGGGCGGGACTTACCGCTTCGGCCGGAAGGCGCCCCGCCTGCGCGGCGACTACTGGAGCAGCGGGGCACACACGCTGCGCGTCCTCTACGAGAACGACCGGGTGGTCCAGGTGTCGGTCACGTCGCCCGCCTTCAAGACGCCCGACGGCATCTCCACGGCCGGCGACGGCGGGGCCGCCGCGGTGCGGCGCGCCTACGGGCCGCTGCGCGAGCGGCGCTACTTCGTGCGCGGCAGCGGCGGGGGGCTCATCAACTACCTGGACAGCGCCGCCCGCGGCATCGCGTTCGTGTTCACGGCGCCCGCGAGTCTGGAAGACCCGCCGTTCCGCTTCTACGCGACCGCCGTCCACCGCCCCGGCCGCGCCGTCCTCCCGGAGCCGGACGAGGAGCCGATCACGAACGGCCGCACGTCGTCCGGCGTGCTGGCGCCCGAGCGCTCGGTGCCCTGAACGGCGCCGGGAGAGCGGGAGCGAGGGGGCGCCGCCGCGCGCCGGTTCCTCCGGGTCGTTATTCCTGCACCTCGCGCACGCCGTCCTCGGTCACCTCGTGCAGCGTCCGGGCCCGGTCGCGGGCGCGGGCGCGCAGGACGTAGTTGGTCGGGCCGTTCTTGCGGTAGCCCTCGATCATGTTCCCGGCGAACGCGTCGAGGACCTGGTCGCGCGTCAGCTCGTCGAACTGCAAGCCCTCCAGCGTGACGATGCTGACCTCCTCCGGCGACTGATCGCCCGCCAGGCCCGCGAGCTGCTGCTGGATCCGCTGCAGGGCGGCCACGCACTGGCGCCGCCGCGCGCCGTCCGTACCTGCCAGCGTCCACCGGCCGGGCACCATGCCGATCGGCCGCAGGCCGGGGTCGACCAAGCTCAACAGGCGCTTCTCCAAGGCGTAGAGCCAGTGCGGGGGCTGTTCGAAGCGGGCCAGCTGGTCGAAAGCGGCCCGGACGCGGTCCTGCGCCCCGGGCGGCTGGAGGGCCGGGGGGTCGCCCCCGCGGGCCAGGGCGGCCTGGCCGGGCCCCACCTGGAGGGACCCGCCCGACGTCCGGAAGTCGACCGTGCCGTCCACCACGCTCACGAAGGTGTCGCGCGTGCGGGGGTTGTAGGCGACCAGGAAGCCCGTGCCGCGCGCGGCGGCGACGGCCGTCGGCGTGCAGATCGACGTCTGCGAGCGCAGGCCGAAGCGCTTGGACACGCGGGCGACGACCGCGCCCGAGCGCACCAGGATCGAGCGGTCGCGCACGTCGGTGCGCCCGTAGTCCATCAGGCGCACCTCGAACTGGGTGTACGGCTCCACCAGCACGGCGCTGCCGTCGGGGAAGGCGACCGTGGCGGTCCCGTCGACGGCGGTGGTCACCAGGTCCTTGGTCGCCAGGGGCATCGCCGTCTTCGGCGCGGCGGGGGTCGCCTTCCCGCCCAGGTAGACCGCCACCTGCCCCGCGAACGCCGCCAGGTTCGCGGTGAACTCGTCGCGCTCCCGGCGCATGCCGTCCGCCAGCAGGGCGAAGAAGGCGAACCCGGCCAGGAGGGCCAGCGTCTTGAGGCGGCCCCTGCCCGAATCCATCCAGGGCCCCAGCCAGCTCCACTTCGCCCGCCGCTTCTTGTCCCGCTGGTCGCGCTCGTGCTTCTTGTTCTGTTCCTTGAAAGCCTCCATGAAGTCCTCAGCGGCGGACTTCTTCGGCGGGGGCGCCTTGGGCGCGGGCGACAATCTCATCGGTGGTGCTCTCCTTATAACCTGTCTGACGCCAGCAACGGCGTGGTGGAAGGCGTGCCTGTCGCGGCCGGGCGAGGCGGTCCTCGCCCGCCCCCTTTCGCCGCCGCCGCGGCCCTGACGCCCGCCCGGCTCGCCATGAGGATCCCCGCCCCGCGTGAGCAAAACGTGAGGGAGACGCCCGCGGTGACAAAAGGGGCGCGAACCGGACAGGAAGTCCTCAGCGGCGGGCTTCTTCGGCGGGGGCGGCTTGGGCGCCGGCGATAACCGCGTCTGTGTCCGCCTGTTCTTTCTCTGCCTGTGCGCTGCTGCGCCGGACTTCAAAAACATGGACTGCCTCGGCGCGCCCCCGCACGCTCAGCTGGCCCCGGTCCTCGAACACGACCCGCGAACCCACGACGGGCTCCGCTTCCTGTTTGACTGCTTCACTGACGATTACGGTGGCGTGAAGTTCCTTGGTCGCCGTCTGCAGCCGCGCCGCCAGGTTCACGGTGTCGCCCAGCGCGGTGAGCTGCATGCGGCGTTCGGTGCCGATCTCGCCGAAGAAGACGTCCCCGGCGTGGATGCCGATGCCGATCTTGAACGGGGGCAGCCCTTCCCCGGCCCAGACGGCGTTCAGCGCGTGGAGCCGGTCGAGCATGTCCAGGGCGCAGGCGATCGACTTGGCCGATTCGTTGCCTTCCGTCTCGTGGAACGGGCCGAAGACGGCCATCACGGCGTCGCCGATGAACTTGTCGAGTACCCCGCGCGCGGCGTCCACGGACTCCGTCATGTCGGACAGGTACGCCTCCATCTGGCGCACGACGGTTTCGGGCGGGTGCTGCTCGGAATAGGTCGTGAAGTTCCGGATGTCGGAGAACAACACGGCGACATGCTGGCGCCGGGCCTTGTCGCTGATGAGCAGCGGGTCCTGCACGATCTTATCCACGAGCTGCGGGGCGACGTACTGCGAGAACCGCTCCCGGAGGCGGCGCTTGACGGCCTCCTCCTGCGCCAGCCGCTGCTGCCCGCCCAGCAGGGTCGTGCCCAGAAGGCCGATCAGGACCGGCGCCCAGGACGGGATCTGGTTCAGGAGCCAGAACCCCGCCTCCATCGCGCCGAGCAGCGCGAGCAGGAGGACGAACGCGCCCGCCGTGGCGGTCTTCGGCGGGCGCGTGTTGTACAGCCACAGCGGGACGCCGAGGGCGAGGGCGACCAGCAGCAGCTGCGCCGGGAGCGCCAGGGGCCGCACGACGGGCAGGTGGAGCAGGTTCGCCAGGATCTCGGCGTTCAGCTCCACGCCGCGCAGCCCGTTGTCCAGCGGCGTGGGGCGCGTGTCGGCGGTGCCCGTCGCGGTGTCGCCGACGAGGACGATCTTCCCCCGGAAAGCTTCGGGCTCCATCGCGAGCGCGTCCACGAAGGGGATGCTGGGCACCGGCCGCCCGACGCCCCGCCCGTAGCCGCCGCCCCGGCGCGCGATGGGCTGCAGCCACAGACTGCCGTCGTCGGCCAGCGGCACGGCCCGGCCCGCGCCCAGCCGGATGCGTTCGGGGACGCCGGCCAACGCCTCGGCGGGCGGCACGCCCTGCGCGATCGCGGCGATCGCGACGGTGAAGTGCGGCAGCAGTGCGCCGTCATCCGTCCGCTTCACCAGCAGCAGGCGGCGGTACACGCCGTCCGGGTCGGAGTTCACGTCGGCGTACCCGAGCGCGCCCGCCGCTTCGCGCAAGGAGGGGATCGGCGGCTGCAGCGTCGGGGCGTACACGGGCACCAGCGCGCCGGGGTCGCTCCCGCGGCCGGCACGAGGGAGGCGCCGGAGCAGCGCGCGCGTCTCCTGCTGCGTTTCTGTGTTCGTCGGGCGCGCCTCGCGCCAGCCGTACAGCGGCAAAACCACGCGGCCGTGTGTCCCGACGGACCGAGCCAGCGCCCGGTCCCCCGCGGGGTCCAGCCGGTCGGGTTCGGTGAACAGCACGTCCACCCCGACCGCCTTCGCCAGCCGCAGCCGGTCGATGAGCTGGCCGTATTGCGCCCGCGACCAGTAGCGCAGCCGCCCCAGCTTGGCGACCGAGCGGTCGTCGATGCCGACCACCACGATGTCCGGCGGGAACGGCGCGCCGCTGGTGCGGGCGGCCTTCCACTGCCAGTGGGCGTCGGTCATCCACCGGTCGAAACGGTCCGTCAGGCCCAGGACCTGGGCCAGAAAGAGCAGCGCCAGCGCGCCCGCCAGTGCCTTCCACCACGACGCCATGCGTGCAGCCTCCCGCTGCCTGGTCTTGCTGTGTGACACCCCTGCCGGCTTCGGCGAAAGGCTTTAGTCGTTTTCCGGCCGGCCGCTCGGCCACGTCACGCCGTAAGCCGGCGCCAGAATCTCCCGCACCTCGGCGAGGAGCGGGCCATCGGGCTCGGCGCCGACACAGGCGACGTTTTTATCGACGGCCTCCGCGCTCGCCATGCCGACCAGCGTCGTCGCGATCTCCTCGTTGGCCAGCGACCATTGCAGGGCGAGCCGGGCGATGTCGCTCCCCCGGTCGCGGCAGCGTGCCGCCGCGCGGGCGCAGGCCGCCTTGACCGCTTCCGGAGCCGGGTGCCAGGCGGGCGCTCCCTGCCCCGTCAACAGCCCCATCCCGAGCGGCGACGCGCTGATGATGCCCACGTCCTTCTGCCGCAGGTACGGCAGCAAGCCGGCGAGGGTGTCGTCGTTGAGCGCGTAGTGGCAGTAGGAAAGGACCACGTCCACGTCGTCGGTCCGGTCCAGCACGCGGGGGAAGATCGCGAGCGGCAGGCCGGTGATGCCGACGAAACGCGCTTTCCCCTGCTCCCGGACCCGCCGCAGGGCCGGAAGCGTCTCGCCCACGATCTGGTCCAGCGACCCGAACTCGATGTCGTGGCACTGGATCAGGTCGACATGATCGACCCGGAGCCGCCGCAGGCTCTCGTCCACGCTGCGGGTCACGCGGCCGGCGGAAAAGTCGAAGTCGTCGGGCCCGTAGCGCCCGACCTTGGTCGCGAGGCAGTACCCGTCGCGCGCCACGCCCGCGAGCGCATTACCCAGCACGGTCTCGGCTTTCGTGTCGCCATAGTACGGCGACACGTCGAACACGTTCACGCCCCGGTCGAGGGCCGCGCGCACCGCGCGCGTGGCGTCCTCCTGCTCCACCGGGCCGAACACCCCGCCCAGCGGCGACGCCCCGAACCCGAGCGCGGACACCCGAAGTCCGGTCTTCCCGAGCGTGCGGTACTGCATCCCTGGTCGCCGTTCCCCTCCTACGGGGTCCGCGGCGCCACCTGAAGGTAGACCGCGAACGCGTAGACCTGCCGCGGCGTGCCGGAGCGCGCCTTGCCGACGAATCGCGCTTCGTAGAAGCCGGGCGCGAGGTCGGCTTTCCTCCCCGACTTGCCGTCCCAGGAAAGCTCGTTCATCCCGCGCTTGAGGTTCTTCTGAGTCGTGGTCCAGACCGGGCGCCCCCGATTCCCCTGGCGCGGGACGATGCTCACGGCGACTTCGCCGTCCATCTCCAGCCAGTACCGGAAGACGCCGGGCGCGCCCGGCGTCGCGCCCGGGGTGAAGACGGTCTGGCGGAACTGCTCCAGCTGCTCCGCCGACGGGCGCGGCCCCGAGGTGACGAAGAAGACCGTCCCCGCCGGGGTAAGGAGGGCCGCAGGCGCTTTCGTGTCCTGCGACGCCAGGACCGTCATGCGGTTCGTGACGGTGGTCTTGGTCTCCCTGGGGCGAGAATCGTAGGTGCCGTACCCGTAGCCGCCTCCGCCACCCCCGCCGCCGCTCCCGCTCTGCACCGGCACGGACCAGACGGTCCACGCGTTCGCTTCCGCCACGGCCGTCTTTTCGCGCGGCTTCTGATTCCGCCCCTGGCTCACCGCCAGGCGCACCTCGACTTTGAGCGGGGCGAGGCAGCTGACCTGCAGTTCCTGGATCTCGGGCAGCACCGGCAGTTCCGGGAGCGAGACCTCGTGTTCTTCCTGCCCGCGCGCGCCGCCCGCCCCGACGAGCAGAAGGGCGGCGAGCAGGCAGAGGCCGGCGGTCGTTCCTTTCAAGCGCAGCGAGATCATGGGCTTCACCTCGTTCCTTTCCATCCCGGCGGCCCGCGCGGGCCGCCGTTACAACGGCAGTACTCTTCTCAGGAAGATCGTGGCCGCGCACGGGCGACCACAACGAACGGACGCCAGGCCTCTTCTAGGGGCCCTCCTTCACCTGCAGGTAGATCGCGAACGCATAGACGGGACCGCGCAGGTCTCGGGAACGGCATCGGAAGCGGGCTTCGTAAAAGCCGGTCGGCACGTACTTGCCGTCCCGCGTTCGCAGGTCCCAGGTCAGCTCGTTGACGCCGCGCGGCTGGTCGCGCCGGGTCAGCACCCGCACCGCCCCCCGCCCGCCCCGGCGGGGGACCACGCTGGCCGCGACGTCGGCGTTGGTGTCCAGCCAGTAGCGGAAGATCCCGGGCGTGCTGGCCGGGGTCTTGGACGGGTTCGGCAGGAACGCCGTCTGGCTGAACCGCTGCAGTTGCGCCGTGGTCGGGCGCGGGCCGGAGGTCACGAAGAACACGCCGCCGACCGGCGCCGGCGCCGCCTCGTCCAGCACCTCGATGCGGTTGGACAGGGTGCCCAGGGGGGCGCCGCCCGGGTAGTCTTCGTCGCGCGGCTGCACGGGCCAGACGGTCCAGACGCCCGGCTCCGCGACGGCGACCAGATCGTACGACGCACGCGCCACCGCCGACGTGGTGTACCGGAGGTGCAGCCGGGCCTTCACGGGTACGAGGCAGCAAACGTAGAGCGGCCGGCCCGGCGTCGGCAGGGGCATGTCCGGGAGCGAGATGACGTGCTCGACCGGCTTTTCGGGCTTGGCCTCCGCGCCGGCAGGCGGCGCGGCCGCCGGGCCCGCGAGCACGAAACAAAGCGCACATGCCGCAACAGGCGCGGGCCTTCGGCGCGGGACATCCATCGTTTTGCTCCTGCTTATCCGTCCGGCATCCACAGGTTCGCCAGCACTTCCAGCGCGCGCTTGAGAAAGATCGAGGCCGCGAAGAGCGCCACCACGACGGCCAGGCCGAACAGCCCCTTCTGCCAGGGCGGCTTGATCAGGATCTCTTCCAGGCGCGTCGGGATCAGCTCCCGCCCGTCCTCCTTCACCGACCGCGCGCGCCCCTTCCCGGTCAGGTGGAGCGCGTAGCCGCCCGCCGGCCCGCCCGAGCGGCTGACCAGCAGCTCCTTGATCTGGAACTCGGTCGCGTCGATGCTCACCTCGGCCAGGCGGCGCTTGAGCGGGATGTCCGTGCCGTCCAGCCGGATCGTCCCCTGGAGGCCGTCCGCGAACCACAGCGCCTGCTCCTTGACCGCGACCGTGTCGGTCTGCCCGTAGGGTTCCACCAGCGCGACCGGCAGCAGCGTGGCGGGCAGTTCCAGCTTCGCGCTGACCTCGGTCGCCGCGTCCGCGCCGGGAACCGCCGCGAACTGGAGCGTCGCCATGCTGCCGGCCGTGCGCACGTCGAACTCGTCCGCCCCGCCCGGGCGGGGCGGACGCACGCGGTTCGCCTCGAACCGGGCGAAGCCGTCCACCTGCCAGAACAGGGACGCCCCCTGACCCCGGCGGGAATCGACGACGAGGACCGCGGAGCGACGCGCCGGCCCCGATTCCACCCGCAGCTCGTCCCTGCCGCCGAGCGCCATCTCCAGGCGGCCCGGCTCGCCCGCGGGCGTGATGGTAAAAGAGGGAAGCGCGCCGCCGGACGTGTCCGCCGCCAGGGTCACCTGCCCCGCGTGCCCGACTGCCTGCCCGCCGTCGGTGGGGACCAGGATCACGCGCTCCGCCTGGACACTGCCCTCGTAGCCGCGCAGGCGCACCGACTTCAGTTCATAGAACACGAAGCGCGCCGGGATCGGGAGCCGGAGCCGCTGGCACTCCAGCTCGACGTAGACCTCCTTGATCTCCTTGACCGAGGGTGCGTTGAGCAGCAGGACGCCCGCCACCCCGAGGAACAGGAGCAGCGCGATGCACCCGAGCGGCCTCAAGGGCGGCGCCAGGAGCACGTCGTTCCATCCCGTCCGCCGCGATGCCATGACGTGCGCCTCCCCTCCCGATTCTTCGTGCCGTTCTGCCTGTCCCCTTGTTGCAGGAAATATAGAGCAAAATCGGGCGGGTGTCAAGCAGACGCCCGGCGCCGGACGGCCCGCCTCTGGTCGGGCCGTCCTTGACGGTCGGATGAATGGTTGTTATAACATACCGTGTCGTCTCGCCACCCGCTCCCACGTACGTTGACACGCTTCTCCACGAGTCTCTCGCGTTTCCGCCCCGGCTCCGGCCCACTGTCTGTCACCGAAGGAGATCCTGTCATGTCCCTCTTGTTCTCTTCGCCGCTCCCGTCAATGCGACAGCGGCCCGGCTCCACCCCGGGTGCGCGTTCGGCGTTCACGCTGATCGAGCTGCTCGTGGTGATCGCCATAATAGCGGTCCTGACCGCCATCCTGTTCCCCGTCTTCGCCCAGGCGCGGGAGAAAGCCCGGCAGGCGTCGTGCGCCTCCAACCTGCGCCAGATCGGGCTGGCCCTGCTCCAGTACGTGCAGGACGAGGACGAGACGCTGCCCGTGGCCTGGTACGGCCCCAACGGCCACCTGCCCTCGGACCCGGCGCTGGGGCGCTACAAGTGGATGGACGCCCTGCACCCCTACGTCAAGGCCGACGGCCTGTTCCGCTGCCCCGACGACACCGCCGCCACCGCCCGCTACGTCTTCTACCGGAACGCCGGGGGCGAGACGCGCGACTACGGCAGCTACGCGCTCAACAACGCCTACTACGAGGGAGACAACCCGGCGGGCGTGGCTCCGCCGGTCTCGCGCTGCGACCTGGTGCTCGGCGACGTGACGATCCGCTTCCTGCCTTCGGTCGAGGTGCCGGCGACGACGCTGTGGGTACTGGACCAGAACGGGGGGGCGGGCGGCTCGTGGGAGGTGGGGGCGGGGTGGGACCACCTGCCGCCGGATCCGTTCGTGACGGAGACCGGCGCGGGCCGTCAGATCCTGACGGGGGTGGCGCGGCATACGGGCCGGTTCAACGCGCTGTGGTGCGACGGCCACGTAAAGTCGGTGACGCCCGAGGAGCTGTCCGCACGGGGCAGCCTCAAAGACATCGCCGGGAACCCCACCTACAAATACTTCACCGTGGCGGACGACTGACGGCGGACGTGTAGTCCGGGCGGTGGCGGCATTGCCCGGACGACGCTCTACCCGGCGTAGATGACGCGCAGGGATTCCTCCAGCGTGGTGACGCCCAGGAGGATCTTCTCCATCGCGTCCTCCTTGAGCGACTTCATCCCCGCCTCGATGGCCGCCTCGCGGATCGCGTACGCGCTGCCGTGCGCCAGGATCAGCTCCCGCACCTTGTCCGTGACGGGCATCAGCTCGTAGCAGCCGATGCGGCCCTTGTAGCCGGTCCCCTTGCACGTGTCGCAGCCGCGTCCCCGGAAGAACGTGACCTTGCTCTTGTCCAGGTCGTCCAGGTTCATGCCCAGCCGCTTGATGGCGTCCTTGGGCGGCTCGTAGGGCTGCTTGCACTTCTCGCACACCTTCCGCAGCAGCCGCTGCGCCAGCACCCCGATGGTGGCGCTCGCGATCAGGAACGGCTCGACGCCCATGTCCATCAGGCGCGCGACCGCGCCGGGGGCGTCGTTGGTGTGCAGGGTGGACAGGACGAGGTGGCCCGTGAGCGCGGCCTCGATGGCGATCATCGAGGTCTCCTGGTCGCGCATCTCGCCGACCATGATGATGTCGGGGTCCTGGCGCAGCATGGTCCGCAGCCCGGAGGCGAACGTCATGCCGGCCTTGGCGTTGACCCCGACCTGCGTGATGCCGCCCAGCTCGTACTCGACGGGGTCCTCGATGGTCAGGATGTTCTTCTCGCCGGAGTTGACCTTGGACAGCACCGAGTACAGCGTCGTGGACTTGCCGGAGCCCGTCGGGCCCGTCACCAGCAGGATGCCGTAGGTGCGCATGATCATCGACTCGAACATGTCGAAGGTGTGCGGCAGCAGGCCCAGCTTGTGCAGGCCGACCGAGATGTTGCTCTTGTCGAGGACGCGCATGACGATCTTCTCGCCGAAAACGGCCGGCAGCGTCGAGACGCGGAAGTCGTAGGGCCGGTTCTCGATGATGGCCGAGATGCGGCCGTCCTGCGGGGCGCGCTTCTCGGCGATGTCCATCTCGGCCATGATCTTGATGCGCGAGGCCAGGCTCGCCTGCGCCTTTTTGGGGATGATCAGCCCGTCCTGCAAAATGCCGTCGATGCGGTAGCGGACCTTGAGGCAGTCCTTGGCCGGCTCGATGTGGATGTCGGAGCACTTCTCGGCGATGCCGCGCGAGATGATCATGTTGGCCAGCCGGACGACGGGCGCCTCCTCGGAGAGCTCCTTCAGCTCCTCGATGGACATGTCCTCGTCGCCGCGGTAGTCCTCCAGGGTGACGCCGTCCTCGAAGTCCTTGAGGACGCCCTCGACGGCCTCCCGCGTGCCCGTCTTGTAGAACTTGGAGATCGCGAGGATGATCTCTTCCTCGACCGCGATCACCGGCTCGACGTCCTTGGCCGTCATCAGCCGGATCTCGTCGATGGCGAAGATGTCCAGCGGGTTCTTCATCGCCAGCGTCAGGCGCTTGCCCTCGACGGAGACGGGGATCACCTTGTAGCGCCGCGCCAGGTCCTGCGAGATGCACGAGACCACGTCGTGGGGGATGTCCTCCAGGCCGGCCAGATCGACGAAGGAGACGCCCCACTGCTCGCCCAGGGCGCGCACGCGGTCCTGCTCGCGGATCAGCCCCATCGAGACCAGCAGGTCGCCGATCTGCTCCTGCGATTTGAGTTGGCGCTGCTTGTCCAGCGCCCCCTGCATCTGGTCTTCCGTGACCAGACCGGAGCGCACGAGGATGTCGCTTATTTGTTGCCCTTGCATCGGTTCGTCGATCCCTGGAAAGGTTGAGAGTTGAGGGCCGAGGGCGAGAGTCAGAGTGGGGAAGTCCGCTCCCCCGCCTCTCGACCCTCGGCCCTCAACTCTCAACTTGCATTGTCGGCAGAATGGGGCCATTCTGCACGGTTGACGGGCGAATAAAAAGGGCCGGGCGGATTCCGCCCGGCCCCGACTCGCGCTGCCGGCCCGGCCGGCTAGTCGTTCAGGATGCGCGAGGTGATGAAGATCACGATCTCGGAGCGGCTCCGGTTCTTCTCGGTCCGGCGGAACAGCTGGCCGAAGAAGGGCAGGTCGCCCAGGAACGGGACCTTCTGGATGTTGGTGATGTCCGACTCGCGGATCAGGCCGCCGATGGCGATCGTCTCGCCGTTCTTGACGCGGATCGTGGTGTCCACGAACCGGGTCGCGATCTGCGGCAGCGACAGGCCGTTGCCGGGCGCCAGGTAGCCGGAGATGACCGACACCTCCGGGTGCACGTACAGCGTGACCGTGCCGTCCGGGCTGGCCTTGCCGGTCACCTTCAGCGTGATGCCGACGGTGGCCGTCTCGGTCTGGATGTTGACGCCGGTCGGGGTGACTTCCTGCCGGATGACGTACTTGATCTGGTCGCCGATGAAGACCACGGCGGGCTGGCCGTCGAGGGCCGACAGGTTCGGGTTGGCGAGGAGCCGCGCCTGGTTGTTCTGGGCGAGCAGGTCCAGCTGGACGCCGATGTCGTACGGCGAGCGCAGGATGGCGCCGAACTTGAGCGGCCGCGCCACGAAGCTGTCCGAATCGGGCGTGCCGGCGCCGGCCTCGCCGATGCGGACGGGGCGGCCGAAGTCGTACGTCAGGCCGATGCGCGACAGGTCGGCCGTGCCGACGTCCATCACGCGCGCCTCGAAGGTCATCTGCGGGGCGCGCACGTCCACTTCCGTCAGCACCTGCAGCGCCCGGTCGATGTCCGCGGACGGGCCGGTCAGCAGCAGCGCGATGGGGGCGCCGCCCGAGGCGACCGCGCCCGAGGGGTTCGCCGTACCCGCGCCCGACGAAGCGGCCTGCGCCTGGTTGCCGTTGGAGTACGAGGCGGAGGCGCCGGTCGAGCCGCTCTGGAAACCCTGCGTGGGGCCCAGCTGGACCTGCACGGTCGGGACCAGGCGCGACAGGATGTTGGCCAGGTCCGTCGGCGACGCGTACAGGATGCGGTAGACCCGGGTCACGGTGCCCGCCGCCGGGAACGTCGCCGCCTGGTCGAGCAGGGCCACGAACTCTTTGGCCTGCGGGACCCGATCGGGCGCGCCGCTCACGACCAGCATGCGGGGCTGCGACGGCGTCGACTTGT
>CADCTO010000016.1:0-9376 GCA_902805585.1 uncultured Armatimonadota bacterium
GCGCGCGGGAGGGTGACCCGCACGCGCGTCCCCCGGCCCGGCGCGCTGTCGATGGCGAGGCCGCTGCCGTGGGCGTCGGCGATGCTCCGGCAGATCGCCAGCCCCAGGCCGGTCCCGCCGCTGGCGCGGGTCCGCGAATCGTCCACCCGGTAGAACCGCTCGCCGACGTGCGGCAGGTGTTCCGGCGCGATCCCGGCGCCGGTGTCCTCCACGGTCACCGAAACGGCATCCCCCGCCGCGGCCGACGCCGTGACCCGCACGCGCCCGTCGGGCGGCGTGTGGCGGACGGCGTTCTCCAGCAGATTGGTGAACAGGCGGACGAGGTGGTGCGCGTCGCCGGAGACCTCGGGGGCCGGGTCGCCGAGGGCGACCTCTATGGGCGGCGCGAGGGTGCCGCCGTCCGGGGCGCGGTTGGTCGCCTCCACCGCCTCCACGGCCGACAGGACCACGTCGGAAAGGCGCGTCGGCGCCAGCCGCAACCCCATCCGCCCGGTGTCGGAGCGTGCCAGGAGCAGCAGGTCCTGGATGATCCGGGTGGCCGTGTCGGCGGAACGGTCGGCGGTGAGGAGCGCCTGACGGTACTGCGCCGGCGTCCGGTCGCCGCGCAGCGCCAGGCTCGTGGTCACCTTGATTGCCGCGAGGGGGGTCCGCAGTTCGTGGGAAGCGTCGGCGGTGAAGCGGCGCTGCTGCTCGAAGGCGCGCTCCAATCGCTCCAGCATGCCGTTGACGGTGGAGGCGAGTTCCGCGAACTCGTCGCCGCCCGAAACGGGCAGGCGACCGGACAGATCCTGCGCCTCGATCTTGCTCGCCGCCCGCGTGATGTTTCGCACCGGGCGCAGCGCGCGGCTGGTGAGGAACGCGCCGCCGACGCCGGCGATCAGCAGGCTCAGCGGGATGAGCATGAGCAGCGTGCGCGTGAGCCGCCCGATGGCCCAATGCAGTTCCGCGAGCGGTCGCGCGACCTGGAGTACCGCATCGCTGCGCCCGTCCGCGCGCCGGAGCGGCAGGGACAGGACGCGCGTCGGCTCGCCGTTGACGCGTATGGTGGAAAACACGTCCCGCCCCTCGCGCGCCGAAATGCGGAACGTCGCCGCGTCCCACGGGCCTTCGGTCGTGAACGGCGGCATCGGCTTACCGTCCAGGGTCAGCACCCGCGGCCGGGGGCGCATCGGGTTATCGGGCCGGCCACCGCCGCGCCCGTCGCGGGGCGGCGGCTGGCCCCGCCCGGGCCAGTCCCGATCCCGGGAGCGGCCGCCGCGGTCCCGCGTCCGGCCGCCCTCGGCGCCGGGCTCGCGTCTGGGCTCCGACCAGCGCGCGCGGAAGAAGCCGCCGAACCGCCTCAGGTCCGCGTCGATCCCGCCGACGATGTCGCGCTGCACCTGGACGCGGAGCAGGCCGCCGAACACCAGGAGTGAGACGGCCAGCACGGACACGCTCCACAACGTCAGCTTCAGGCGCACCGATTTCGGTCCCATGCTATCCCTCGCCCTCACTGGTCTGGGGATCGCGCAGGGAGTACCCCAACCCGTGCACGGTCCGGATGAGCTTCGCGTCCCGCCCGGCGTCGATCTTGCGGCGGAGCATCCCGACGTACACGTCCACGTTGTTGGGCAGGCTCTCCTCGTTCATCCAGACGGTGTCCAGGATGGTCTCGCGGGTCAGCACCTGGCCCTCCCGCACGGCGAGCGCCTCCAGGAGGCTGTACTCGCGCGGGGTGAGCGACACTTCCTGCCCCGCGCGGAGGACGTTGCGCTGCTTGGTGTCGATCTGCAGATCGGCGATCTGGATGACGCGCCCCTTGTGGACGGCGTCGCGCCGGAGCAGGGCGCGCACGCGGGCGAGCAGCTCCCCGAAGTCGAAGGGCTTGGGCAGGTAGTCGTCGGCCCCCATCTCCAGGCCGCGCACGCGGTCCCCCACGGCGTCCCGCGCGGTGAGCATCAGGATGGGCGTCGTGTCGCGGCGGGCGCGCAGCGACTGGCAGATGCTCCACCCGTCTCGCCCGGGGAGCATCAGGTCCAGGATGATGAGCCCGTAGAGTTCGTCCAGGGCGGCGTCCAGCCCAGCACGACCGTCGCGCGCCCAATCCACGGTATAGTGCGCCTCTTCCAGCCCCTGCTGGATTGCGGCGCCGATGGTGTCCTCATCTTCAATGAGCAGGATCTTCACGTCTACCCCTCGCCGGCCCGCGGCGGCGGTAACGCCCGCGGCGCGTCAATCCACGGCTATCTTATGTGATCGATGATATCAGACTCGTCTGAAAAAAACATGAAATGGCGGGGCAGGCGCGGATGCGCCCTCTTGGAGTGAGCGGGTGGCCCGTTTCAGGACTTTTTTATTTAAGGTGGGTACCATAGCCTTGACCGGAGAGAAGCGAACGGCGTTGTCCGGTCAGGAGGGGGATGGCATGAAGAAGCGTTTCAACACACGTGGCCCCGGCACGGTGGTGGCCGTCGCCGCGTCGCTGGCAGGAAGCATACTTATGGCGTACGCGGCCCCGGCCCAGGACCCGGCGCCGCCGGCTTCGCGGGTGGGCACGCGGCCGGCCTCCGACGTGCTGGCGCGCATAGCGCAGGGCGCCGGCGTCACCGTGCTGGCCGATTCCACGGTGGCCAACGAGCGCATCCCGCTGCCCGCCGAGGCGGCCACGCCGGCGAACCTGGAGGCGCGCATCGGCGAGGTCGTCCGGGCGCTGCCGCAGGGGACCACCTGGGCCAAGCTGTACCTGCCCGCGCCAGCAGGGGGGCGGGCCTGGACCGGCGACGACGTGGCCGAGTACGCCTTCGCCCAGAAGCGCCTGTTCGGCCAGATCGGCGGCGCCGCCGCCGGCACCGTCGAGATCCTGGGGCAGCGCATCCCGGAAGACCGCGCCGCGGCCTTCATCACCGGCCTGAACCTGAAACCGGTGTACCTGGTGACGAACCCGTCCCGGCGTCCCACCGGCACCGGCACCACCGGCATGACCCAGTCATTGACGGCCGACGCGGCGAAATGGGCCAAGATGACGCCGGAGGAGCAGCAGGCGTACGCCAAGCAGCAGGCGCAGCAGGTCCTGAACATGGACCCGGCGCTCCGCCGCCAGGTGTTCGAGCAGCAGCGCTCCATGATGCAGGCCGTGATCCAGCAGATGACGCCCGAGCAGCGGCAGCAGCTGTTCCAGGGCTTCGGCGGCCCGGGCGGTCGCGGTGGCGGGCGCCGTGGAGGCCCGCGCGGCCCCGGCGGCACGCCGTAGCGACGCGAGCGGCAGAAGCGGGCGGGCCAGGCGGCCCCGCCCGCTTCTCAATGACACGCACGCACCGCGGAAGCGGGGCTTAAAGGCCGCGACATGACGTTCTCCGAGGTCCGTTCCCGCGACGGCAGCCTGCAGTTGCTGGCACTGTTCGACGATCTGGGCGACTGCACCGACCCCAGGCAGGTGCTCGCCGCGGCCACGACGCGCTTCGACCGGATCTTCGGCGAGTACGCCGTGTACGCGGTTTTGCTCTCCGACCCGCGGCGGGAGCGCTGGCGGCTTCTGCCCCTGCGCAACCCGGAAGGCCCGGCGTGGGCCGGCGGCGTGGCGGTCGAGGACCTCCCCCCGGATTCCGACATGGACACCCTGGCGCGTTCGCACGGCAGGGACGTGACCCGCCTCCTGCGTGAAGAGAGCCCGCGCCTGCACGCGTTCCTGAGCGAGTCGGATGAGGACGCCTTCACCGCGAGCAGCGGCAGGACCGGCGACGGCCCGCTCATGGACGAGGTGCGCGGCCTGTTGTCGCCCCTCGACGCGCGTACCGTGCTGGCCGCGTCCTGGAAGCCCCCCACCGGCGGGCGGGGCTGCGTTCTGCTGGGCTACGCGCAGGAGTTTCTGGCCCGCGACCTCCTCGGCCTGTTCGCGCTCGCCATCAAGGTGACGACACGCCTGTCCCTCTACCCGGACTACGTCAATCTGGTCGCGCGGGTGGAAACCATCAGCCAGTCCCTGCGTCGCGGCATCGTGCACGACTTGAAGACGCCGGTCACCGTGATGAGCGGCTACGCGCAGACCCTCCTCATGCCCGGGGTCGGCGAGGACCCGACCACCCGCCAGCAGATGCTCACGGCCATCTCCCGGCAGGCGGAGCGACTGCTGGACGACCTGAACGACCTCCTTGCACCGGTGGACGCGGGGTGGTCGCCGCAGCTCGAAGCGTTCGACCTCGCGTCCGTGCTGCACAGGGCGGTGATGGCCGAGGGCCACACGGCCCGGGCCGCCGCCACACACCGCTTCGAGGTGGCGGGCGCGGACCGCCCCGTCCGGGTGACCGCAGACCGGCGCAAGATCCGCCGCGTCATCGAGAATCTGCTCAGCAACGCCGTCAAGTACTCGCCCGGCGAAAACAAGACGGTGCGCGTCGAGCTCGCGGTCGAAGGCGACACGGTTCGTCTTTCCGTCAGCGACGACGGCATCGGCATGACCGAAGAACAACTGGCGCGCGTTCTGCACGGGACGGGGCGCGTGGCCGAGCCGGCCCTGGGCATCGAGGGGACCGGATTCGGCGTCGATTCGTGCCGCCGCGTCCTGGAGGCGCACGGGGGCACGCTCCGGGCCACTTCCCGCGTCGGCGCGGGGAGCACGTTCACGGTCCTGGTCCCCAGAAACGGGCAAAACGGCGTCGCCTCGTGATGCGCCGGGACGGAGCGGCCGAAGGCGCGGCGGCGGACCGGCCGGACGCCGTCCGCAGCGAATGGTTCGACGACGCCTACTGGGCGCGGGAGATCCCCGAAGTCCTGGCCCTGCCCGACCCGTGCCTTTGTAACCTGCGCATCACGCTGGCGCACTACCAGTTGTCGCTGGCGCTGCGCGCCGTTATCGGCGTGGGCGCCGGGGCCAATTTCCACACCTGGGCGGTCTGGGGGTCGAAGAAGGCCGGCGAAACGATCCGCCGGGAAGACGCGCGACCCGTCCGCCGCGCGGCCGACGCGGCGGGCGGCGGGCTGGGGCTCGGGACCGCCGCGCTGGGCGCTGCGGCGGCGCTGGCCGGACTGCCCCTGCTCGCGGGTCTGTCTATCGGCCTGGGCTGTGCGGTCGGACTGACGCCGGCCCTGACCGTGCGGACGGCGTTGAAGCGAACGGCCCGGCAGATACTCGCCGGGAACCGGACGGTCCTCGACGACATCGGGAGCGCGACGGGGCGGTTCGTGGCCGCCTTCCACGCGCGACCGCGTCGCCCGGAGACGGACCGGCTCCACGCGTTTCTCCAGACCCTGCGCCCCGGCCCGACCGCGGAAGGCGGCCAGGACCTGCTCCGCCGGGCGTTCCGGTATTACGACCACGCCCGTTGCGAGACCGACACCGACAGCAAGCACGAGTGGATGTTGCTGGCCAACGGCTGCGCGATCCTGCACGAGCACATCCGCCTCCAACCGTACATCCAGTCCGCCATGCCCCGGCCGCTCCGGCGCTGGATCACCGCGCACCTGCTCGACTTCTACCTGGGGAAGGAGGCGCTCCGGGTGGCGAAGGACGTGCTACCGGTCACGCCGGGGACCGTCTTCCCCGACACGCTCCGGGCGCTGGAGAACCCGGACCTGCTCGCCTTTCTGGAGGGGCCGCAGGGCTGGGACCGGACGCCGGGCACCGTCGAGTCCAGCGGCGCGAAGGACTGGTCGGACCTGCGGGACCGGATGAACTTTATCGTGGACCTGTTCCGGTCGCGCCACCTGGAACCGGGCCTGTTCGCGCCCCCCTATTCGCCCGAACAGGTCGCCGCGCTCCGGTCGGGGCGCCGGCCGCCGGGGCCGCTGTGACGGGCTCTGCCCCTTCGTGGTTTGGGAGGAAGCCTTAACGCCCATGGACATCGTGCAGTTGGACGAGAGGAACCTGCTGCTGCTTTCCCCGGATATCGACGACTGGCCGCTCCTCGTGCGCAGCGGCATCTCGGCGATCATCGACCTGGACGGGGACCTGGACGTCGGCGTGCCGACCCGCCCGAACGAGGTGCTGTACGTCTACTTCCCCATCCGCGATGACGACCTTCCGGATCTGGGGAAGCTGCACGCGGTCGCACGGCTCTGCGCCACCCTGGTGCGGAGCGGGCACAAGGTGCTGACCCACTGCCAGATGGGCTTCAACCGCTCCGCGCTGGTCGCGGGGCTGGCGCTCGTGTACCTGGGCATGACGGGCGAGGCCGCCGTCGCCCTGTTGCAGTCCCGACGCCCGGGGGCGCTCTTCAACGAGGTCTTCGCCGACTACCTGAGATCGCTCCCGCCCATCGGCGAGAGCGTGTAGCCGGGCGGCGGACGGGTGCGTCGTGGGGATCCGTTTAGAGTCGCCGGACGTGGGTACAAACACCCTGATTTCCCCGCACCGTTGTGCAACAATCCGTTCCGGAGGATAGACGCAAGACATGAAAACGACATCTCGGCGATCCGTACCGCGCGCGGTTCCCGGCTTCCTCGCGGCGCTGCTGGCGTTCGCCCCCGCGGCGGCGCAGGCGCACTCCGGGGCGGGCGCGGCGGGCGGCTTCGCGCTCGGCCTCGGCCACCCGCTGCTGGGGCTGGACCACCTGCTCGCGATGGTGGCGGTCGGCATCTGGGCCGCGCAGATCGGCGGGCGCGCCGTCTGGGCGGTGCCGCTCTCGTTCGCGGGCGTGATGGCGCTCGGCGGGGCGCTGGGGATGGCGGGGGTCGGGCTGCCGTTCGCGGAGCAGGGAATCCTGCTCTCGGTGCTGGCGCTGGGCCTGCTGGTGGCCGCCGCGGTACGGCCGTCCGTCGTGACGGGCATGGTCCTCGCGGCGGCGTTCGCGCTGTTCCACGGTCACGCGCACGGCGCCGAGATGCCCCCGGCGGCTTCCGGCGTACTCTACGGCGCCGGCTTCGTGCTGGGGACCCTGCTGCTGCACCTGAGCGGCATCGCCTTCGCCCGCGGCGCGCAGCGCGCAACACGACCGGCCGTGCCGGTGCTCCGTTTCGCCGGGGCCGCCATCGCCCTGTGCGGCGCCTGCCTCTGGCTCCTCTGACCGCCATGTTCCGCGACGGGCGGAAGTCTCGCCTGTCCCACGAACCGGGACCCGATCCTTGGCTATGGCCGGATCGGGTCCCGGTCTTTCGCCACCCGCTCCCATCCTCGCCCTCTTAACGACGCCACAAACGTCCGTGTCGACCTATCGGCGCCTGCCTCGATTTTCCAAATCTTCCACGGAGAGCGGCTTGCTTTTATCCCTGCCGCTCTGGAACGTGAAAAAGGGTTTCGGCACTTTGCCGCCTGTGTCCGCCAGAAACCGCGTCGCCCGCCCGAGTTTGCCCAGCAGGTGGATCGTTTCCGCCGCGCCTTGTGCCGCCCGGCGGTAGGCGTCACGATGCTCGGGAATCTGGATGTTCCGGGAAACCGCTTCGACGACCTCGCAGTAGAGGACCCACTCCGAGGGGTGGATCCCGTTCTCGTCCCAGGCCCACAGCATCGGCCGCTCGACGCGCGAGAACTGGCTCCAGTTCATGCTGCTGAACACGCGCCCCTGTCCGTCGATGGACACCAGGAAGTAGGTCTCTTCGGGTTCACCGCGGACGTAGATCGTGTAGAAGCAGGGGCTGCCGTCGCGGTAGTGGCCTTTGACAAAGGCTACCGCGTACAGGAGTTCCGGCTCGCTTCCCTGCTGGAAGGGCGGCACCGCGTCACTTGCGCTCATCATCGTCAAGTTACATCCGTTCCGCAGCGGCGGGCTGCCGTCCCGGCTCTCACACGCTTACGGCCGCCCGGCCGTCTCGCGCGTCGAACACGGCGCGGCAGGCCATCGCCAGCAGGGTGACGATGCCCAGGACGACCAGGACCGGCACGACGGGCAGCAGTTTCTGCGCGAAACTGAGCATGCACCAGGCGACGACGAGATACAGCACGCTCAGGATCACGCCGGTCAGCAGGATGGACCAGAGGCGGCGGTGGGCGAGCAGCAGGCCTGCTACGATACCCACGGCGATCAGCGTCGCCAGCACGTCGTTGCCGCGCGCCCGGGCGAGGTAGGAGCGGCTGAGGATCGAGGCGACGGCGTTGGCAGTGATCTCGACGCGGGGCATCTCGCCGAAGGGGGTCATACGCCGGTCGGTCTCCTCGGCCCCGCTCGCCGTCACGCCGAACAGCACGACTTTATCGCGGAACGTGCCGGAAGGCACCGTGCCTTCCGCCACCCCGGCAAAGGGGATCGTCTGGTACGTGCCGGCCGGACCGGCGTAGTTGATGACCATGCGGCTGGCGCTGTCGATGGGCACGGACACCGGCGGGTTCAGGTTACCGGCCACCCGCACCATGTCGTTGTCCACGCGGATGTCCGTCTTGTCCACGCCGAACGCCTGCCGGGCGGCGTCCAGCGCGAGGTTCGGGAGCGCGACCGTGAACGTGTTCAGCCGCGACTCGGGGAGCGAGCCGGGCAGGGGCGCCGTCAGGTTCGTCGGCGTCCGGACCTGTGACAGGTACAGAAGGCGGGCGTGGCGGAGGAAGCCGTCCTGGTCTGTCTCGCGCAGGAACACGCCCACGCCGCGCGCCGAGCCGGTGAAGTCGGAAACGGGCGGCTCGAACATGGGCCACTCGAACGGCAGCACGGCGGAGCTGCCCCGCAGCGTGACGTTGTCGGCGAGGGCGAACTTTTCCAGGAAGCGCAGCGAGCGCACGTCGTCGGGCGTCCACCTTTGCTGCTTCGCGTCGTAGCCCATGCCGAGCACGGTGCGCCGCCCGTTCGCCATGGTGCTCCACAACGCTCGGTCGGCCGCCCGGTTCGTGCGGGTGTCCAGGGCGAGGTCGAAGACGGCCACTTTCGCCCCGCCGGTCTGCACCTGGCGCAGGCCGCGCGACCAGACGGACCGGCTCCAGGGCAGCTTGCCGTACTTCTTGACGCTCGCGTCGTCGGCGGCGACGATGATGATATCCGGCCGCGCCGCGGGCAGCGCCCGAAGTCCGATCAGCCTGTCCTGTGCCCGCAGTTCCGCGACGCCCGGCCAGAGCTCACCGGCGCGGGCGGCTTCCAGTTCGCCCCGCCGCACGAAGAAACCGGCCGCGACAGCGACGATGACGGTCAGGAGAAAAACAATGGCGCGGTATGCCATCGGAGAATGCCTCCTTCGCACTCGCGCCCTATTTTCCCAATTGGCGGGCGGGCGTAAACTGTTGAGGAGCCCTCACCCCCTTCTGTCTCCCCCTTTCCCGCTGCGGTGGGTCCCTTCCCCGCCTTGCCTTCGGCAGCGCCGGGAGAGGGGGCAGGGGGGTGAGGGCCGCCTTCCTCGCCGCCCTCCTGACCCTCGCTGGCCCCGCCTTCGCCGCGCCGCCCGTCGCCATGGGCGCGGCGGTCAAGCCGGCCCCGGACCCCGCTGCTCTCGTTGCGGCGGGCAAGCTGCCGGCGTTCTTCGACCCGAACGACCTGTCGAAGGGGCC
>CADCTO010000016.1:9386-12517 GCA_902805585.1 uncultured Armatimonadota bacterium
TTTCCCGCTGCGGTGGGTCCCTTCCCCGCCTTGCCTTCGGCAGCACCGGGAGAGGCGGGTACCCGCGCGAAGCGTGGGTGGCGGGGGTGAGGGGCGCTAAACGATCATGCCCGCGCCGACGGTCTCGTTGGTGGCCTCGTCGATCAGGATCAGGCTCCCTGTCGTGCGGTTCTGCGCGTAAGGGTCGAAGAACAAGGGCTGCGTGGTGCGGATCGTGATGCGGGCGATGTCGTTCATGGTCACTCCGCCCGCAGCCTCCACGAAGTGCAGGTTGCTGATGTCCACCTTGTACCGGATGTCCTTGACGATGCAGCGCGCGTCGCGCGTCGTGTGCTTGACGGCGTACTTGCCCCCCGGCTGCAGCGGCCGCTCGTGGAGCCAGCAGACCATCAGGTCCAGGTCCTGGGAGACGTTCGGGAGGTCCGCCGGGTCGGCGAGCATGTCGCCCCGGCTGATGTCGATCTCGTCCTCCAGCGTGACCGTGACCGACATGGGCGCGAACGCCTCATCGAGCGGGCCTTCGAGGGTGTCAACGGAACGGACCCGCGAAGTCAGTCCGGACGGGAGCACCATGACCGGGTCGCCCGGCCGGAAAACGCCGCCGGCGACGCGGCCGGCGTAGCCGCGGTAGTCGTGGTGTTCGGTCGTCTGCGGGCGGATCACGTACTGGACGGGGAAGCGGCGGTCGCGGTGGTTGTAATCGTTCTCGACGGGCACGCTTTCCAGCAGCGACAGGAGCGTCGGCCCGTCGTACCAGGGCATGTTTCCGGACGGGGTCACCACGTTATCGCCCTTGAGCGCGCTGATGGGCAGGAAATGAACGTCGTTCATCTCCAGGTGCTCCGCGATAGCTCCGAACTGCTCCCGGATGTAGGTGAAGGCGCCTTCGCGGAACTCCACGAGGTCCATCTTGTTGACGCACACGACGACGTGCGGGATGCGCAAAAGCGAGGCGATGTAGGCGTGCCGGCGCGTCTGCTCGATCACGCCGTTGCGCGCGTCGACGAGGATGATGGCCAGGTTCGCCGTGGACGCGCCGGTCACCATGTTGCGGGTGTACTGGATGTGGCCCGGCGTGTCCGCGATGATGAACTTGCGCCGGGGCGTGGCGAAGTACCGGTAGGCGACATCGATGGTGATGCCCTGCTCGCGCTCGGCCCGCAGCCCGTCGGTCAGCAGGGCGAGGTTGACGTACTCCTCGCCGCGCGTTTCGCTCGTGCGCTTGATGGCATCATACTGGTCGTCGAAGATGGACTTGCTGTCGTACAGCAGCCGCCCGATCAGGGTCGACTTGCCGTCGTCCACGCTGCCCGCCGTGGTGAAGCGGAGCAGCTCCATGTCCAGATACCCCGCCGCCGCCGCCGCAGTGGAACCGTCGTTCAAAAGTATCCCTCTTTTTTGCGGTCTTCCATGGCGGCCTCGGAGCGCTTGTCGTCGGCGCGCGTGCCCCGCTCGGTCACGCGCGAGGCGGCGACCTCCTGGATGATCTCTTCCAGAGAGTTCGCGGGCGACTCCACCGCGCCCGTGCAGGTCATGTCCCCCACCGTCCGGAAGCGCACCTGCATCTCTTCGACCGCCTCGTCCGGCTTCATGGGCAGGTAGTCCGAACGGGCCAGGAGCTGGCCGTCGCGGCGGAAGACCGGCCGCCGGTGGGTGAAGTAGAGCGTGGGGATCGGGATGTTCTCCTGGAGGATGTACTGCCACACGTCCATCTCGGTCCAGTTGCTGATGGGGAAGACGCGGAAGTGCTCGCCCAGGCCGTGCCTCCCGTTGAACAGGTTCCACAGCTCCGGCCGCTGCGCTTTCGGGTTCCACTGCCCGAACTCGTCGCGGTGCGAGAAGAAGCGCTCCTTGGCCCGCGCCTTCTCCTCGTCGCGGCGCCCGCCGCCGAGCGCGGCGTCGAACTTGAACTCCTCGATGGCGTCCAGAAGCGTGACCGTTTGGAGCTTGTTGCGGCTGGCGTTCCAGCCCTTCTCCTCGACCGCCCGCCCCTGATCGATGGAGTCCTGCACGCTGCGCACGATCAGCCGGGCGCCGATCCGCTCCACCAGTTCGTCGCGGAACTCGATCGCCTCCGGGAAGTTGTGCCCCGTGTCGATGTGCATCAGCGGGAACGGGATGCGCGCGGGCCAGAACGCCTTGCGCGCGAGGTGGGTCATGATGATGGAGTCCTTGCCGCCGGAGAACAGCAGCACGGGCCGCTCGAACTGGGCAGCCACTTCGCGCATCACGAAGATGGACTCGGCCTCCAGTTCCTTGAGGTGGGTCAGCGAGCGGTGTTTTTCCAGGGTACTCGTACTCATACGCGGTCTATTCGTTCTCGCGCTTCGCGCAAACAGCCGATGCCTTCGGCGAGCAGCGCGCGGTGGGCCGGATCGTTCAGCCACGTGCTCGCTCCCGACGAATGGGGCAGCGGGATATAGGTCGTCCCGTCCCGATCGAACGTCTTACCCACTAACTCCTTGAGCGGCGCGCGGCTCAGGAACGTCCCGATGGCGAGCCCGCCGAACAGCACGATCACCGCGGGGCGCACCATCTCCACCTCCCGGTCCAGCCACGGCCGGCACAGCGCCTGCTCCGCCCGCGACGGCAGCCGGTCGGTGGACGAGCCGGGCACCCGGCCCGGGAAGCACTTCGTGACCGCCGCCAGGTACACACGCGTTCCGAAGTCTTCGAGCGTGAACCCCGCCTCCACGAACCAGGAGCGCAGTCGCTCCCCCGCCGGGCCGCGATAAAACGTCGCCGTCTCGTGCGCCGTCCGGCTGGGCGCCTGCCCGATGACCATGAAGGGCGCCGCCGGATCGCCGGCCGTCAGCGGGCGCGCTTCGGGTATATACCCGGCGTCCTCGCAGCGCGTGCAGGCCCGGATCTCCTCCTGCAGGACTCGGAGCGGGTGCTTGTCTTGCATTCCGATTGCAATACTCGGTAATTGGGATTTTATCATCCGGGGAGAGGCTTTGTCAAGGCGGCCCTCACCCCGCCACCCGCTCCGCGGGTACCCTTCCCCTCTCCCCTGCTCCCGGCTGTCGCCGGGGGAGAGGGGTGCCTGCCACCAAATCGACAGCGGCTTCACGGGAGGGGAAACCAGGGAGGAGGCGGATCGGGAACCAGGGTTTCTCGCGCAGCGGCAG
>CADCTO010000017.1 GCA_902805585.1 uncultured Armatimonadota bacterium
TTCGGAGCGCTGGATCTTCGACACGATCGAGTTCGACAAGACCGTCGGGGTCGCCCGGCGCTTCGCCGAGCGCAACCCGGACACCCTCGTCGTGACCGCCGACCACGAGTGCGGCGGCGTCAACATCATCGGCGCCTCGCGCGTCAGCAACGCAGACCTGCAGGCCCGCGCGGCGACCGGCGGCGGCGCGGCGGCGGCGCGGCGGCGTTGCGCAACCCCGTCGTCGGCACGTACGAGTCGGCCGGCTTCCCGCGCTACGACATCGCCGCCGACGGCTACCCCGTCAGCACCGACCCGGACCGCAAGATGCTCATCGGCTACGCCGCCAACGCCGACCGCTTCGAGGACTGGCTGACCAACCCGCTCCCCGTCCAGGACAGCCAGCAGCCCTTCATAGGCCAGCCGCCGCTCAGCACCTACCCGCTCATCGCCCTGACGAGTCCGCTCGCCCGCGACGCGGGCGGCAGCTTCCTGGTGACCGGGCAGGTGCCCGGCGACACCGCCGTCCACACCGCCTCCGACATCCCGCTCTCGGCCGAGGGGCGCGGCGCCTCCATCTTCTCCGGCGTCCAGGACAACACCGACGTGTTTTTCCGCATCGTCAGCGTGATGGCCAGGTAACGCCGCCGGACAATCAGAAAGGGGATCGCCGGGGCCGCCGTTCAGCGGCCCCGTCTGTTTTCCGGAACGCCGCGGTCCCCGCGGCCGGCCGGTCCGGCGCGCGTGCCGGGTAGAATTGTGGATGGAAAAGCGAGGAGGAGAAACGATGCCGACGGAGCAGGTGGTTGTGGGGGTGCTGGACGATTACAAAGAGGCGCTCCGCGCCGTGGACGAACTGCGCGGGCTGGGATTCGGGGACGACGTGATCTCGGTCGTGGCGCGGCACCCCGACGCCGATACGAGCGAAGGAACGCCCGCGGGCACGCCGGAACCGGAGGACGCACACAGCGCGACGAAGGGGGCGGAAGCCGGCGCCGTGATCGGCGCGGCGGGGGGCCTGCTTGCCGGGCTGGGCGCGCTCATGATCCCGGGCATCGGCCCGATCCTGGCCGCCGGCCCGATCCTGGGGGCGCTCGGCGGCGCGGCGCTGGGGGCCGCGACCGGCGGTCTGGTGGGCGTGCTGGTGGATCTGGGGGTGCCCGAACACGAGGCGCGTGAGTACGAACAGCGGCTCCACAAAGGCGACGTGATCGTCACGGTGCGGACGGACGACGAGCATGCTCCGCACGCGTCGGAAGTCCTGCGGCGCTACGAGGCTCTGGAAGCCCGGCCTCCCCTCGGCTAGGATACGGTCATCCTCTCAGTCATTAAAAGCGAAGGGCCGGGGCAGCCTGCGCTCGCCCCGGCCCGCTCCGCCCGCCCCGGACAGACTCAACGCGCGTGGCTGCCCTCCGCGGCAACGCCGCCCGCCGCGACCATCTCGCCGTCCAGCCAGAAGTGATCGAACGGCGCTTCGCCCAGCTTCATGGCGCCGACGTCGACGTGCTCCAGCAGGCCCAGCTCCTCGCGGAACTGGAGGGCGGTGTCGCCGTCGGTAAAAGTCGCCAGGTACTCCTCGCCTTCATGGCGCAGGCAGATAAACTCTCCGCTCTCGATATGGCGCAGGGCGAACACCACCTGCGAGACGTCTATTTTCGGCTGCTCGCTATGTATCATTATCGGCTCCCATCGGGTTCAGTCGCTCGTCGACGTTCCTCGGAACGATCCCCGACGAGGCGAAACATGGTTTCATGAGTCTTACGGGATGGTTTCCCATCCTGCTACGTATTACCCGCCCCGCTCCCGGCCGCTAAACGTGCCCGTGCCGTTCCTCTATTTTCGGCAGACCGGGCGGCGCACCTCACCCTCACCCGCGATCGGCGCCGCCGGACCGGTGGCCTCCCGTGCGGTACAATAGGTATGTGAGAAAAAAAGCAGCGCCGCGCAGACGGTCCGGGATGGGGTGGCTTGTGGGGGCGGCGGCCGTAGGCCTGGGGGCATCTTTGCCGACCGGGTTGGCCTGGGTGTTCACGCACCCGCCCCGCCGCCTGCACAAAGCGAATCCGAGCCGCTTCGGCATCCCGTTCCAGCGCGTCCGGCTGCGGACCGCCGACGACCTGACCCTTTCCGCCTGGTTCGTGCCCGCCCCGGGCGACGCCGAGGGCAGCGGAGCACGGCCGCGGGCCGTTCTCGTGATGTGCCACGGGTACTACGGCAACCGCGCGTGCCTGCTGCCGCACCTGCGCTTTCTGCACCGGGCCGGGTACGCCGCGCTGCTCTTCGACTTCCGCGCGCACGGCTGGAGCGGGGGGCGCTTGGCGACCTTCGGGTGCAAAGAGACCCTCGACCTTGCCGCGGCCCTGGATTGGGTAGTGGAACGGCCCGAGCTGCGCGACCTCCCCCTGGCCGTGGTGGGCGAAAGCATGGGCGCTTCCGTGGCGCTGATGACGGCCGCGGAGGACGAGCGCGTCCGGGCCGTGGTCGCCGATTCCGCCTTCGCCCGTTTCGACAGCGCCGTGCAAGGGCGCCTGCGCCTGGCTTTCGGCCGGCTCGGCGACGTCATGCGCGGCCCGACGCAGCGCGTGGGGGAGCGCATCCTGGGCGTCCGCTGTGAGGAGATCGCGCCGGTCGACGCCATCGGGCGGATCGCGCCGCGTCCCGTGCTCCTGATCCACGGGACGCACGACTACCTTATCCCGTCCGAAAACGCGCACCGCCTGCGCGACGCGGCGCCGGGAAACGCCGCCCTCTGGGAGGTGCCCGGCGCGTATCACACGGGCGCCATCGTGGTGGCGCCGGACGAATACGAGCGCCGCGTCCTCGACTTCCTGGAAACCGCGCTGGCCGTCTGAAGGGATAACCACAGAGGCACGGAGACACAGAGGGGGCACAGAGAAGATAAGGGAAGATAGGGGCGCTTACCCTAAACCTTCCCCCTCTTCTCTGTGCCCCCTCTGTGTCTCCGTGCCTCTGTGGTCCAACCCCCTATAACGCC
>CADCTO010000018.1:0-12039 GCA_902805585.1 uncultured Armatimonadota bacterium
GCGGCGCTTCATGTAGCCCATCGTGTCCGCGCTGGGCGGCGCGCCGACGCGGAACGGGGTCGCGGGGGTGCTGATGTTCCAGACGGACAGGCCCGAATAGCCGCCGGACGCGTACGCGAGGACCCCGTCCTCGGTGACGAACGGTTCCAGCCCGGACTCCACCGCGATCTGTTTGGGGGCAGCCGGGTCGCTGATGTCGAGGATGCGGGTGCCGCCGTAGCCGGACGGGGCGTACAGGTGTTGGCCGCGCACAACGATTCCGGAAGGCGGGTACCACTCCGTCCCCACGAACGCGACCTTGCGCGGGCGCTTGGGATCGGAAAGGTCCACCACGTGCAGGCCCGCGTCGCCCCCGCTCCGCCCCGCCCCGGCGGCGATGAAGGCGTGCCGGCCCGAGATCCACACGCCGGTGGCATTGGTGACTTCGATCGTGCTGATGACCTGGGGCCGCGTCGGGTCCGACGTGTCGATCACGCGCACGACCCCGGGTGTGGGCCTTCTGCTCCAGCTGAATCCCGTGCCCTGCACCGCCAGGAGCGCCAGACGGCCGTCCTCGGATGCGGCCACGGCCAGCGCGTTCGGGACGTCCAGTTTGCCCACGGTGGTGGGGACGCCGGTGTCCGAGATGCGGACGATCCGCAGCCCGCCGGGCGCGTTCCGCCGCCCGGCGGCCCCCGGCGTCCCCACGAACACGTACGGGTGCGCGAACCCGGCGGAAACGGCGTTCCCGCCCAGGTCGATCTTGCCGCGCTGGGCGGGCTTGTCGGGGTCCTCCGCCAGATCGTACACGTTCAGCGAGACCGTGTTGTAGTCCGTCGTGAACACGCACAGGAACGGCCCGCAGAGGCCGATCGTCTGCCCCCGGTCGATCTTGGTGGAGCTGAGGCGGCGGGGCTTGAGCGGGTCGGGGACCTGAAGGTCGAAGGCGTCGAGCTGCTCGGCGTACCCGTACCGCCCGCCCAGGACGTACGCCCTCCCGCCGCGCACGGCGACGCCCGCCACGTTCCGGACGGAGCCCAGGTCGGCGGTGACGGGGCCGGCGTTCGGGGGAGCCATCGGGGCGGCGTCGAGCCGCCCCAGCAGCGCGCCGAGCAGCGGGGGTTCCGCCCCCGCGTCCCCCTCGACGCGCTTGTACAACCCCTTGAGGTCGCGCCACGAGCCGAAAGTGATCGGCGCCTTGCGGGCGAACTCCAAAAGGCGCTCGCGGTCGGCATCGGTCGCGGGCGGGTAGGCGTCCAGGACGGACGGTCCTTCAACAGAAGTCATGAACGTACCTCCGTCGGCACGGGCAAAAGTGTTGTCGTTGGAGGGCGGCCGCTACTTAACCCTTGTGGGACCGGCGACGGCCACTGTAGGCGCCGCAGTGAGGTACTGCACTGATACCGGGGTGGGCCGCCGCCACATCAGCGCCGCGGTATCAGTGCAGTACCTCACTGCGGCGCTGAGTAGAGACGGGGACCGGTGGCGTGAACAAGGCTTCACGGCAGCCGCGGCGAAACGCCGCAGACGTACTGCTAACGGATTCCGCCCTCCAAGCGAGCAACTCCCTGAGTATAGCAAACCCGGAAACGGCGGTCAAGCCTTTTTGTCCGCCCGTGAGGGAGCACCGACTCGGGCGGCGCGTGCAGGACGTCCCGGTCGTCCGTTATCGCGACGCGGCTCGGGCAGGACCCTGTGCCCTGCCCAGATCTACCTGGGTTGGCAGGGGGTCGGGCTTCCGGAACGTGGCGACACCGGCGACCCGCGCAACGGATGTGTCCGGTGCGCGCCGTGACGTTGCAGCGGCTGGCGCCGGGTGAGGGATCCGCGGGGGTCTCGCAACTGAAAGGGGCCACTGCCGGATAACGCGTTGGCAGAGGCCCGACGACTCGGCGCGGCTTACGACTTGACCTTCTGCTTGGAGCCGCGGGGGCGGCACACGCGGGGCGTCTTCACGCACGTGGCCACGAACAGCTCCTCGGGCACCAGCGGGACGCGGCGCAGCGCCGGCGCCGCGTACGGGCGCCGCCTATCGGACTCGGGGCGGAACTCGTTCGGTTCGGACATAGGCGTCTCCTGTGCGTGTGCCGGTCCGCCGGTACGGCGCGGCACGGGATGGTCTACTGAACCCGATCAGTGCGGTTTGCGGCGCGCTGCCTGGCGGAGCCACGCGCCCTGCCAGCGGCGGAGGCGCAGGGACACGAACGCCACGAGCCGGTCCCGCACCCGCGCGGCGCGCGAGCCCCCGAGGGGGACGACCAGGCCGCCGTCTCGCTCCAGGGCGACCACGCGCCCGAGCACGGCGTCGCCACAGGCCCACGAGTCCAGTTCGCAGACCGCGTCGCCTTTGGTCTGCACCGCCGGACGTCCCGCCACCCGCCCCAGACGGACCACGCGATGGATCACAAGGCTGCCCCCGATCGACACCAGGGCCACGTCCCCGACCCGCAGGTCTTCGGCCCGCGCCGGTTCCACCACCGCCACGCAGCCGTCCGGTATGAACGGGCGCATCGAGCCGCCGCGCGCCGGCAGACGCGCGGTCGCGCCGCGGCCCAGCACTTCGGCCGTCAGCCCGGCCCAGTCCGTCGAGTCCATCAGCCGTCCCATGACCGTCATTCCCTGATCTCCTTGTCCAGCGGGTTCGGCTGCAGGAATCGTACCGCGGCGGCATGCCGCCGCGGCCCTGTCGGCCGGTCAAAGCCACGCGGTCCGGGGAGATCTCCCGGGTATTCTATGATAGCCTATATATGCACGGCAACGTCTCGCGGCCGGACGGGCCCGCTGGGAGACGTCCGGAAAGGCGGATCGGGTGAAGCGGTTCGGCGACGGGCGGGACTGGTTTTTCGAGAAACGGTTCGGGCTGTTCCTCCATTGGGGCCTGTACGCCATCCCTGGCTGGCACGAGCAGCACCAGTGGCGAGGACGCGTGCCGCGGGACGAGTACGTCAAACTCGCGGCGCAGTGGGACCCGGTTCGCTACGACCCGGACGCCTGGCTGGACCTGGCCGAAGCGGCCGGGATGCGCTACGTCTGCCTGACCGCCAAGCACCACGACGGCTTCTGCCTGTGGGACACGAAGCAGACCGCGTACAACACGATGAACACGCCGTACGGCCGCGACGTCGTCGGGATGCTCGCCGACGCCTGCCACCGGCGCAACGTCCCGCTGTGCCTGTACTACTCGTGCGTCGATTGGCACCACCCGCACTACCCCAACCAGGGGCGGCACCACGAACTGCCCGGTCCGCTCCCCGGCGACGAGCCCGATCACGCGCGGTACCTGGAGTTCGTCCGGGCGCAGGTGCGGGAGCTGTGCACGAACTACGGCCCGGTCGCCGGCTTCTGGTGGGATATGAACGTCGAGCGGCACGTGGACCCCTCGATCAACGCCCTGATCCGCCGGCTCCAGCCGGGCGCCGTCATCAACGACCGCGGGTATGACGCCGGCGACTTCGGCACGCCCGAGCGCGATTACGACAAGAACGCCGACGAGACGCGCCCGTTCGAGCGGCCCACCGAGGCCTGCCAGTCCGTCGGGGTGGAAAGCTGGGGCTACCGCCGAAACGAGGACTACTACACCGACCGGCACCTGCTCCGCAGCATCGACCGCTACCTGGCCCGGGGCGCCAACTACCTGCTGAACGTCGGCCCGATGTCGGACGGCACGATCCCAAACGAAGCCATTGCGATCCTGCGGCGCATCGGCGCCTGGTACGGGCGCGTCCGCGAGTCGCTGGAAGGCGCCGAACCCGCCTCGCACCTGACCACGAACCGCGACGTCCTGCTGACGCGCCGGGGCGACACCCTGTACGTCCACCTGGACAAGCACCCCGTCTCGGAAGCCGTCAAGCTCAAGCCGCTCGCCACCGCCCCGCGCCGCGCGACGCTCCTGAACACGGGCGAGCCGGTGGAGGTCACGGTGGAGATGGCCCCCAGCGACCACGCCGAGCACAGACCCTACCTGCGCCTGCGGCGGCTCCCCGTTAACGAGCAGGCCAACACGGTCCTTGTCGTCAAGCTGGAGTTCGACCACCTGCCCGACGTTGTATCGCGCGACACGTCCGAAGATGCGGGCATCCTGCAACGGTAGGTGCGTGATTCACCTAGCGGTGGGTCCTAATACCTCTAGCAAGGGTTCAACCAGTTCATCGAACGTCTCCGGCGTTTTTGCCGGTAGTTCCGCCACGCCCAGATCCTTGCACATTTGGCGCACCTGCGCGGCGTGACGAACCGCGAACGCCTTCTCGCGCCGACGGAGGGCAGCCTCGGCACGCGCGTCGGTCTGGAAGTACAACGTAGCGGACAAGAACAGGGCCACCAAGCTGAACCCCAGCGCGAGCCAAGAAACCACTCGGTTCATATCATTCTCACACTTCCCCTGAAGCGGGGGCGTTGGGCCGAGGTTGGATGCGGTTTAGCATGTATATCGAACGATGACGACCTGTACCTTTGACTCGATCTGCGCCAACTCATCCATTATGATCTCCAGCGCCTTCATCTGACTGAAACTGCCTGCGCCTGAGCCGATGATGGGAAAAGCGACGGAAGTGTAATTCTGCCGTTCGGCTAAGGCTATGGCATTACGCACCGACTGGCGGATGGAGTATTCCGATGCGCGCCAGAAGCCGTTGATACCGGCCACGTGAATGATGCCCCGGAACGGCAACTTACCGGCCGAAGTAAGCACGGCCTGGCCCAGCGGAATGGGACCATGCCTGCCTATCTCTCGAAACGGCTGTAACCCTGCGCGCCGTTTGATCGCGCCAGAAACGCCATGAGGCCAGAGCAGCCACCACGGAATGATGTTGCGGTTCCAGGCGTTAACGATGGCATCGACTTTCTGCTCAAGCAGGTCGCCTGTAACAAGCTCAGCCTTCATCACTTCTGCCTACCGAGACGCCGCGCCGACGGCGGGGTGATCGGCTGCCGTTTAGAGGGGCCGGTCGCGCAGCGCCGCCAGGGCTGCGGTCGTCGCCATACCGATCAGCCCCAGTTCGATGGCCAGGGGCGGCGGATCCGGGGAACTGTACTCGAACCAGGCCGGGCCCCACGCGGGGACGCGCAGGTGCCATCCCATAGGGATGACGGCGAAGTCGCCGAAATCCCACTCGCGGCTGAGCAGGACGCTGCCCGCCGCCAACGCCAGGCCGACCGCCAGCGCCGCGCGCTGGTTCCGGTTCATCTTCATCGTAGTTCCCCCGGTCGCGGCACCTACACCCACACGAAAGCATGCCGGCCTTTGCCCATTTCCGGCCCGCGTCAGGTCCGTCGAGCACGGGTCACGGAAAGGAGAGCGGGCGGCGGGTTGCGCGGGGCAACGGGGCGCCAGCGGGCTTCCACTTCGGTTTCGCCGGGTTCGGCGCCGAATTTTTCCATCTCGCGCCTTGCTTTGTCGTCGGCGGGAGCCAGCAGGAACCGCTGGGGGCCGGGGGTGACGTCGCCGACGGTGAGCAGCAGGCCGTCGGGGGAGCGCGTGACGCGCCCGCGGAGCGTCAGTGACACGTCGTCGGGGCGCGCCTTGTAGCCGGTCAGGGCGATCTGGCGGAACAGTTGCTCCGGTTCGATCCAGGCGCCGGGACGGAGCGTCACGTCGACGCGCACCCGCGGGCCGCCCATCTCCGCCTTCACGCGTTCGACGCCTGACAGGCGCCGCAGGCCCATGGCCAGGATGTGCGCTCAGCTCGGGCAGGCGAGGCCGTTGACGCCGACTGAGAGCTTCTTCACGTCCGCACGGGCCGGGGTGTGGAGAGACAGGAGCAGCGCAGCCGCCGCCGCGAAAACCAAACCGCCGCGCCCGAGAGATTGTGCCATGGGCCGCTTCCCTTTCCGCTGCACTATGTTACGCGCCCCGGGCGGCGGGAACGGTGAAGCGGAAGTCGCTCCCCTTGCCCAGTTCGCTTTCGACCCAGATGTGCCCGCCGTGCGCCTCGACGGCCATCTTGCAGAACGTCAGGCCCAGGCCCGTGGAGTTCTTGCGGTTCGCCTTGCGGCCCTCGACCTGCCCGAACTTCTCGAAGATGCGCGCGAACGCCTCTTCGGGGATGCCCTCGCCGGTGTCGCGGACCGAGAAGACGATGCGGTCCCCGTCCGGCGCCGCCGAGACCGTGACGGACCCGCCCGAAGGGGTGAACTTGGTGGCGTTGCCGATCAGGTTGACCAGCGTACGGCGCAGCTTCTCCGCGTCCGCCGTCAAGGTAAGAGGCTCCTCGGCAGGGGCGCAGGCGAGGCGCAGGTTCTTTTTCACCGCGATCGGCTCTACCTGGCGCACCGCCTCGGCGATCAGCCCCCCGGCGTCGAGCGGCTCGTACTCCAGCTTGAGCGAGCCGTCCTCCATTTTGCTGATGTCCAGCAGGTCGTTGATCATCCCCAGCAGCGTGTGGCCGCCCCGCACGGCCATGTCGAAGAACTCCCGTTGGTCGGCGTTCAAGTCGCCCAGGTATTCCGCCGTCTGGAGTCCCGAGATGATCGACGTGAGCGGCGTGCGCAGGTCGTGGACGACCATGTGCGTCAGGTCGTCGCGCAGCCGCTCCAGTTCCTTGAGCTTCTTGTAGTTCTCCTGAAGCTCGTCGTAGAGCAGCACCTCGCGGTCGCGCAGGCGCTTCTTTTCCAGACACGCGCCGATGCGGGCCCGGAGCAGCACGGGGTTGAACGGCTTGGGCAGGTAGTCCTCGGCGCCCATCTCGATGCAGCGGACGACGCTCGCCAGTTCGTCGAGCGCGGAGATCATGATGACGGGGATGTGGCGCAGGGTTTCGGACGCCTTGAGTCGGGCCAGCACCTGGTAGCCGTCGAGGCCGGGCATCAGGATGTCGAGCAGGATCAGGTCGAACGGGCGGTCGGCCAGCAGATCCAGCGCCCGGGCGCCGTCTTCGGCGACGGTCACGGAATAGCCCTGACGCTCCAGGCGCCGCGCGAGGATGTCGCGGTTCGCCTCGTTGTCGTCCACGACGAGCAGTTCGCCCCGGTCCAGGGCCGCGACGCCGCCGTCGACCTCGTCCGGTGCCGGCGCTTCCTCCGGCGGCGCGGCGGCCACGGCCGCACTCACGGCGGCGGGGCCGTCCGCCATCCCGTTGACGAGGACCAGCAGGCGGTTGCCGGCGGCGTGGATCTTCTTGAGGTCCGGGACCAGGCCGTCCTGCCCCAGGTCGCCCGCCTCGTCGATCAGGAGTTCGCTGTAGCCGATGATCTGGTTCAGCGGCGTGCGCAGTTCGTGCCGCAGGTGGGCCAGGGCCGCGCCTGGAGGCGTGTCCGAAGTTTCCATGATCTCTCGCCTGTCCTTACGCGCCGGCCGCGGCCTCGCCCTGTCGCCGCCGCAGCAGCGCCTCGATCTTTTCCAGCAGCCGGGGCAGCTCGACCGGCTTGGTGTCGTAGTCGTCGCAGCCGGCGGCCATCGCCTTTTCGCGGTCGCCCGACATGGCGTGCGCGGTGAGCGCGATGACCGGGACGCGCTGCGTCTCGGGGATGCCGCGCAGCATGCGCGTCGCCGCCCAGCCGTCCATCGCGGGCAGGCTCATGTCCATCAGGATCAGGTCGGGCCGCTCGGTCTGCGCCATCGCGACGCCCTGCTCCCCGTCCACGGCCATCACGACCTCGTAGCCCTTGCGCACGAGCCGGCGCGACAGCATGTCGCGGTTGTCCTCGTTATCCTCGACGAGCAGTATCTTCGGCACGCGTACCTCCTTCCGTCGGGGCGGTGGCGGCGCTCGCGACGGCGGCGACCGGGCGGGAGCACCGCACGCAGTCGGCCACCAGGTCGCGCACCTCGCCCAGCAGCGCGTCGCCGCTGTAGCCGCCCTTCTGCAGGATCCGGGTGACGTGGCCGTTCAGCCGCAGACGGTCCTCGTCGGTCAGGTCCTTGGCGGTGACGACGACGATGGGCAGCGACCGCCACTCGGGCCGGCGGCGCACCTCCGCCACGAACTCGAACCCGTCCACCTCGGGCATCATGATGTCCAGCAGAACGAGGTTGGGGCGCACCGAATCCAGGCATTCCAGCCCCAGGCGGCCGTTCTCGGCCTCGGCCACCTGCCACCCCTCCTTCTCCAGGAGGCGGCGCATCAGGCTCCGCGTGGGGGCGTCGTCCTCGACGACGAGGATGCGGCAGTCGCCGGGGTCGGCGCGGTACCGCGCCAGCACGTCCACCAGCTTGTCGCGCTCGACCGGCTTGGTCAGGTATTCCGACGCCCCCAGCGCGAAGCCAAGGTTCCGGTCGTCCACCATCGTGAGCATGATGACCGGGATGTCGCAGATGTCCGGGTCGCATTTCAGCGCCGACAGCGTCGCCCAGCCGTCCATGCGGGGCATCATGACGTCCAGGACGACCACGTCCGGTCGCGTCTCGCGGGCGCGGCGCAGCCCCTCCTCGCCGTTGAGCGCGCCCTCGACGCGGAAGCCCTCTTTGCCCAGGAACCGGCGGAGCAGGTCGTGGACGGCGGGGTCGTCGTCGACCACGAGCACGCGGCTTCCCGCGTCCCCGGGCTCCGCTCCGTTCCGCCCGGCCCCGTTCTCGGGGGCCGCCCCCGGCTGCGCCGCCGCCTTCGGGTCGATCCCCACGGCCGGCAGCCGCATGGTGAACGTGGACCCCTTGCCCGCCTCGCTGCGGACGTTGACGTCGCCGCCGAGCATCTGGCAGAACCGGCGCGTGATGACCAGCCCGAGCCCCGTGCCGCCGTACTTGCGCGTGGTCGAGGCGTCCACCTGCGAGAACTCCTGGAACAGCTTTGCCATCTGCTCCGGCGACATGCCGATGCCGGTGTCCGAGACGGCGAACACGACCCAGCCGCCCGCCGCCCCCGCTTCACGGGAAACGTCCAGCGTGAGCGTCCCCCGTTCGGTGAACTTGGCGGCGTTGGAGAGCAGGTTGAACAGGCCCTGTCGCACCTTGGTCAGGTCGGTGACCATCGTTCCGACGTCGTCGGCGACGTTGACCACCAGGGTGTTGTGGTTCTTCTCGACGAGCGGCTGGATCGTGGCGGCCACCTCGCGGATCGTGGGGGCGATCTCGACGGTCTCGAGGTACACCTCCATCTTGCCGGCCTCGATCTTGGACAGGTCCAGGATGTCGTTGATCAGGCCCAGCAGGTGCTTGCCCGCGGCCCGGATCTTTTGCAGGTCCGGGACGAAGGCGTCCTGCCCCGCGTCCTCGGCCTCTTCCTGCAAAATCTCGCTGTAGCCGATGATGGCGTTCAGCGGCGTGCGCAGCTCGTGGCTCATCTTGGCCAGGAACTCGCTCTTGGCCTGCGTGGCGGCGAGCGCGCTGCGCTCCGAAGCGACCAGCCTCGCGTTCGCCTCCCGCAGCGCCTCGTCCTGGCGCTCCAGCTCGGCGTGGCGTTCCGCGAGCTGCCGGTGGACCGCTTCGAGGCGCCCGCGGGCGGCCAGCAGGTTCTCGGTCATGCCGTTGAACGAGCCGGCCAGGCGCCCGAGTTCGTCGCGCGAAGTGACCGGGATGCGCTCCTGGAAGTCGCCGGACCCGATACGGTTCGCCCCGTCCTCCAGCAGGCCGATCCCCTGGGACAGGTGGCGCGACAGCAGAAAGCCCACGGCCGCCGCCAGCAGCGTCGAAAGGAGGAACAGGGTGATCGTCAGGCGGTTCGTGGCCCGGTGCACCTCGCGGAACCGGGCGTCGGCGAGCTGCGCCCGGCGCCGCTCGTCCGCCTGCATCCGCGGCAGATCGCGCAGCACCTTTTCGACCAGCGGCTCGGCCTCCAGCGCGGCGCTGATCGCCGCCGCTTCGTCGGTGCCGAGGTTCTCGTAGAAGCGGACCCACGACCGGCTCAGGGCGTCGAACTCCCGCTGGAATGCCGCGACCTGGGCGCGTGCCTCCCCGACCGACAGCGCGCGGAGGGCCTCGGTCTGGCGGGCCACGTCCTCGACTCGGCCGCGGAACTGGGCGATGTCTTCGGCCCGTGCGGCGCCCTGGGTGGTGACGGTGCCCGAGCTGAGCAGGTCCACCTGCTTCTTCAGGTCGCCGACGTCCTGTTGGATCCCCGCGATGCTGATCTGGCGGGACTGGGCGCGGCGGTGGTACTCGATAGCGTCCCCGCGCAGCTTGTTACCATAGAAGTAGACGACCAGGTTCACCGCGAACAGGGCCACGATGGACAGGAGCGAAAGCTGCAGCCGTTGTCGGATGGTGGTCATGGCGTGGGGCGCGCTACTGCAGCGGGTAGCCCCGCTGCCCGGGGAGCCGCCCGTTGATCTTGAGCACTTTGAGGCCGGGGGGGACATGCCCGGCGTCCACGAACGCGATTGCGCCGGGTACCGCCGCCGCGATCTGGGTGGCCGTCTGGTTGGAGTTGACGATCTTGGGCCCGGCGGCGGTCTCCGCCCGGAACACCTTGGCGATCCAGTACTGGCGGAACTGGGCCTCCGACATCTGGTAGACCCGCTTGAGCAGCACCTCGCGCTCGCGCGCCACGGGCGCCCGGATCAGCAGGGTGACGCGCTGGTTCGACGACCAGAACTGGCGGTCCCCGAGCAGCACCTTGCGCAGGTCGGCCAAGCTCAGGTCCTCCACGGGCACGCGCGGGTGCACGACCACGGCCACGTCATCTGCCGCGGCGCGGCCGGGCGCGAGCGCGCCGTGCGTCGCGTTCACGAGGAACACGAGCACTGCGGCGGCGAGCGGGCGGATTCGGGGGCGGCGGCGCGGCGTCATAAGAAATTGTACCTCAGAAAGCGAAGGAGACCTGCGCGAAGACGCCGGACGTGCTCGCGAAACCCCGGTCGCGCTTCATGTCCCGGTATTCGAGCTTGATGGCGGCCAGTTCCGTCGCGTCGTAGCGCACGCCCACGATGTTGCCGCTCAGGCCGGGCGTGGCGGTCAAGATCGGGTCGTCCTCGTCCACCCGGATCTTCTCGTACCGGTAGTACGGCTTCCACAAGTGGCCCGCGCCGGGCAGCCGGTAGGCGAACTGGACGTAGTACGCCTCGCTCCGGGCGCTCGGGCCGCCGTCCTCGGCGTCGTGCGTCGCGTGCGCGTACTCGGCGATGATCTCGGGGTCCTCCTTCTGGTAGACCAGGTGCGCGGCCCAGATCGTCTCGTCCACGTCCGGCCCGCCGCCGGCGGGCGTGGCCTTGTCGCGGTACACGGACGCGCCCACCTGGAGCCCGTACAGACGGTCCGGCCGCACGAAGACGTTGGCCAGGGTCGCCAGGTTCGCGTTGGTGTCGCCCGCGTCGCCGCCGCGGCTGAACACGTTCCCGCGCCCGTTGCCCAGGCCGACGTTGTAGTTCAGGTTCAGCCCGTTGGCCGGGAACGATCCCTCGACGAGGGCGCCCACGAAGTGGACGGGGATGAACTGGCTGCCGAAGCGCACCATCTCGGGCCGCGCGATCGTGGTCTGGAGCCACAGCCCGTGGTGGAAGGCCGTGTTCCACCAGTTAATCGGCGTGTGGTAGCGCCCGACGGAGCCTTTGAGCTGGTCGCTCTGGTCGTAGCGGAAGAACAGCCGCTCGACCTCGGCGTTGAAGCCCGTCGCGGCCGGCGTGCCCGTGCCGGCGTCGGGGCGGGACGTGAAGGTGACCTCGACGAAGACGAACGAGCGCGGCGAGAGCGCCGAGGTATTCTGGACGGTGAGCTGGCCCAGGCTGAAGTTGCGGCCCGTCCCCTCCCCGGTGCTCGAATACACCACGTCGCCGAACCACGTGAGCAGCCGCGTCGGGTACGAGATCTCCGCCTCCGCGAGCGCCGTCGGCGGCGACGCGGACGGCGTCGCACGGCGTGGTGTCCCCCGAGAGGACGATGCGGCGACCGGGGCGCGGCGGCCCGACGACCTCCGCCGGATCGACGCCGTCGACGTGCTCCCCGCGCTGGAGACGGCCGAGGTCTGGCCCGAACGGGACGCCGAGCGCCGCGGCACGCGCGGCGTCGAAGCGGCCGGGACGCGGTGATTCCACCAGGGCGTAGCCGAACGCGGTGCCGCGGTGGCGGACGTTGAACGCCTCGACGCAGTAGCCGCCGTCGAAGTCCAGCGCGTCGCCCGCGGCGAGGTCGACCACGTCGAAGGGGTACGGCAGGCGCCCGATGACGATCCCCATCGCTCCGATGAGCCGCTGGGT
>CADCTO010000018.1:12100-12507 GCA_902805585.1 uncultured Armatimonadota bacterium
AGCGCGAACGACTTGACCATGCCGAGCAGGCCGAGCCAGTGGTCGACGTGGTGGTGGGTGAGAAAGACGAAGTCGAGGTCGGCCAGTCCGACCGAGCGCAGCAGCTGGCGCTGGGTGCCCTCGCCGCAGTCGAACAGCAGCCGCTCGGATCCCCGCCGGACGAGCGTCGCCGGCAAGCCGCGCCGCGCGGTCGGCACGGAGCCCGCGGTGCCCGCGAAGAAGACGGAGAGGTCGGTCATGGGCGCCGTGCGAGGGTAGTCGGATGCCGATCCCTCCCGGCGCGACTATGCTCCTGCTCCAGAGCGCCCGTAGATCAGTGGATAGATCGTCCGCCTCCGGAGCGGAAGGCCGCTGGTTCGAATCCAGCCGGGCGCGCTCGTCAGAACCGTTGGCCGGTACCGTCTGGT
>CADCTO010000019.1 GCA_902805585.1 uncultured Armatimonadota bacterium
AAGGCAACCACGAGCGGCGGGCTCATCAGGAAGTTCGCCTTGATGTTCTGGTGCACGCGCGCCTCGAAGTTGCGGTTGCCGGAAAGCACGCTGGCGACGACCAGATCGTTCTTGGTCACGGTCTCCTCAAGGTGCGGCTCCAGCGGCCCGGAGTTGCCGATGCAGGTGGTGCAGCCGTAGCCGACCGTTTGGAACCCCAGCTGGTCCAGATACGGCTGCAGCCCTGTTTTGTTCAGATACTCCGTCACCACGCGCGAGCCGGGCGCGAGCGACGTTTTGACGGCCCGGCGGACGATCAAGCCCTTCTCAACCGCCTTCTTCGCCACCAGCCCGGCGGCGAGCATCACGCTCGGGTTGGACGTGTTGGTGCAGGACGTGATCGCCGCGATCACCACGTCGCCGTGGTGCAGATCGACCCGCGCCTTCGGGAACTCCGCGGCCAGCGCTTCGCTCGACGCTTCCGCGACGCGGTCGGGCGTCGGGCGGTTCTGCATCATCTCGATCTCGGTCTCGGGGTTGGTGTTCTTTTCGCTGGTGAGCGGGTCCGGGGCGAGCGGCATGGTGTCGGAGTCCTGCGCGCCGCCGCCCGCCAGCGGCGTCGCCGGGGTCTTGCCGCTGCCGTTCACGCCGGTCATCACGACGAACCGCTTGTTGGCCTCCGCCAGCGACTTGTTGTAGCCGTTCTCGGCGACGGGCCGCACGAGCAGATCCTGGAACTTTGCCTTGACATCGGGCAGATCGATGCGGTCCTGCGGGCGCTTCGGGCCGGCCACGCTCGGCCCGACGGTGGCCAGATCCAGCTCCAGAAGCTGGCTGTATTCGATCTCGCCCCGGCGCGGCATGCCGAACATCCCCTGCGCCTGGAAGTAGGCGCGGAAGGCGTCCACCTGCTCCTCGGTGCGCCCGGTCGCCAGAAGGTAACGGCACGCCTCCTCATCGACCGGGAAGAAGCCCATCGTCGCGCCGTACTCGGGCGCCATGTTCCCGATGGTCGCCCGGTCGGTCAGCGACAGCGACGCCGCGCCCTCGCCGTGGAACTCGACGAACTTGCCGACGACCTTGGCCTTGCGGAGCATCTCGGTGATGGTGAGCACCAGGTCGGTGGCCGTCACGCCGGGCTTCAGGCTGCCGGTCAGGTGCACGCCGACCACGTCGGGAGTCAGGAAGTAGACGGGCTGGCCCAGCATGGCGGCCTCCGCCTCGATGCCGCCCACGCCCCAGCCGACGACGCCCAGGCCGTTGATCATGGTCGTGTGCGAGTCGGTCCCCACCAGGGTGTCGGGGTAGTAGACGCCGTCGCTTTCGAGCACGCCCTTGGCCAGATATTCCAGGTTCACCTGGTGCACGATCCCGATGCCCGGCGGCACGACCGAGAAACCACTGAAGGCCTGCGTCCCCCACTTCAGGAACTGGTAGCGGGCCTGGTTGCGCTTGAACTCCATCTCCATGTTGAGCTGGAGCGCGTTGCTGACTTCGGAAAAGTCGACCTGGACCGAGTGGTCGACCACCAGATCCACGGGCACGAGCGGCTCGATGATGCCGGCGTCCTTGCCCAGGCGCGCGACGGTCGAGCGCATGGCGGCCAGATCGACGAGCAGCGGCACGCCGGTGAAGTCCTGCAGCACGATGCGCGCGACGACGAAGGGGATCTCGGCCGTCCGCTCGGCGTTCGGCTGCCAGTTCGCCAGGGTCCGCACGTCGTTCTCCGAGACGCGCTTGTTGTCGACGTTACGGAGCACCGATTCCAGCACGATGCGGATGCTGACGGGGAGCCTGGAGACCGGGCCGACGCCTTCGCGCTCGAGCTGGGGCAGTGAGTAGAAGCTGCCCGTCTTGTTGTCGCCGTACGTGAACGTTTGGAGGGTGTTGAAAAGGTTGTGCGGTTGCGCCATCTGCGTTGTCCTCTGTTGCCCTTCGGGGGCGGCGGCGCAGAAACGTCGTCGTGCGCCGCCGCCCGGGGCGGGAAGTCGTTGAAGTAGATCCACCCTATTGTACCCGCGTGTATGTCATACTACAAATGAAACTAAATCATGCAAATCATGCGCGAACGGTATACCACACATGGAACTCCACCAGCTTGAAGCCTTCGAAGCCGTGGTGGCGCACGGCTCCTTCACCCGCGCGGCCGAGGTCCTGCACGTGACGCAGCCCGCCGTGACGCGGCAGGTGGCGGCGCTGGAGCGGGAACTCAAGACCCGGCTGTTCGACCGGCTCGGCCGCCGGGTGCAGATGACGACGGCAGGTGAGACGCTCCACGACTACGCCGAGTCCATCGTGCGGCTGGCACGGGAGGCCGCACACGCCGTGGCCGACATCGGGGCGGGCGTGGCCGGACGCCTGACGGTGGCGGCCAGCAGCACGCTGGCGACGTACGTGCTGCCGCCGCTGCTGCGGCAGTTCCGCGAAACGCACCCCGGCGTCGATATCGCCATCCGCACCGGCGTCTCGGCCCAGGTGCTGGAGATGGTGCGCGCGAACGACGCCGACGTCGGCCTGGTGACCGGACAGGTGCCGGACCCCGTGTTCGTCGCCTTTATTCTGGCCGACTATGAGACCCGCGTCGTCGTGCCGGCGGGGCACCCGCTCGCCGCGCGCGGCCCCGAGGTCCGCGCGCGGGACCTGGCGGGCAACCCGCTCATCCTGATGGAGGCGGGCACGAACCTGCGCACCTATGTGGACGGCCTGCTCAGCCAGGCCGGCGTGGAAGAACAGGTGGCGATGGAACTGGACAACGTGGAGGCGATCAAGCGCATGATCGAAGCGGGACTGGGGCTTTCGCTGCTGCCGGAGGTGTCGGTGCGCGCCGAGGTCTCGGCGGGCCGCCTGCACGCGCTGCGGCTGTCCGACGTGCCGCGCGCCCACCGGCGCATCGCGCTCGTGCGCCGCCGCGACAAGTACCTCTCGACCGCGCTGCAGGCGTTCCTGCGCCTGCTCCAGACCGGCATCCCCTCGGGCGCTCCACGCTCCGAA
>CADCTO010000020.1 GCA_902805585.1 uncultured Armatimonadota bacterium
ACGCCCGCCCGCCGAGATCGAGCACTCGGTCATCGTCAGGCGCGCGCGGTCCTCGGCCGAGACGTTGGCGGCGAGGTTGCTGTCGAACTTGCAGCCCTCGACCAGCGCCCGCTGGTGACGATGGTCACGCGGCCGTTGCCGTCGGCCCCGCCGTTGGCGGAGCCGAGCGCGGCGGTGAGCGTGCCGAAGAGGCGGTCGGTGGCCGCGGCGATGAACCCCTTTGAAGAAGGAGCCCGGCGCCTGCACGTTGCTACACGTCCCGCCGTCCGAGCACAACGGCGCCGACCACGAAGGCCACCACGATGTAAAGGAGGACGTAGTGCAGATCGTAGCGCAGCGGATCGACCGCCCCCGTGTCGTTGATGTCGCGGTTCCCGAAAATGAACAGGGGGCCCAGCCCCTGCGTGACGCCGCGGCTCATGCGCCCGAGCGGCATCACGAACCCCGCCACGCGGGAAAGTGTCACCAGGATCTCCATGTCCAGCAGCCGGTTCAGGATCATCAGGAACGCTTCGGCCCACCCGATCCCCGTGGCGAGCACGGCCAGACCGCCGGCCAGCGCGAACGAAGCGAACGTCGAGAACATGAGCGCGAGCGTGACGAACATCGCGGGGTAGAGCAGCAGCTGCGGGACGGCCTTCCAAACGCCGGCGTGGGACATCCCCGGCGCGCGGTACGAAGCCACCGCCCAGATGACCGCCACCCAGACCAGCACGTTCAGGGAAACGAACAAGAAGAGGCCCAGCCATTTCCCCGCGTAGACCGAGACCCGGGCGATCGGCTTCGGAAGGATGGCGGAAAGCACGCCGCGCTCCAGCTCGGCCGAGATCGCGCCGGCGGACAGTGCCATGGCCAGTATCGAGGCAAAGAACTTCACCATGTCGATGGACAGGAGTATGTAGAAGGAGGCGAAGGTCCGATCCTGTACGGCGCGGGGCAGCAGCAGGATGCGCCCGGCGAGCGGGATGAACAGGCCCACGAGGAGCAGCGCGATGATCAGGATCGAGATGATCGGCGCCCGGCGGCGCCAGGCCTCTTTCAACGTCAGGTAGGTGATGGTCAGCACGCGGTGTCGTTCCCTCCCGGCTCCATTTCACCAACGGCGTGCCGGTTCCCTACCCGAAACGACGACCCGGCCTGCCGTGTTCCCGGCCGACGCCCCCTTCTCCGGGCGGCGGCACGCAGGTTTTGCCCCGTCGTTGGAGAAAAAGACGGGGGCTGAGAAAAGTCGCAGCGAGAAGGGTTCTGCCTGTGCGCGTCAACCACGTCAATATCGTCGTCTCGGACATGGAGCGCAGTCTGGCGTTCTATGTCGGGCTGCTCGGCATGCGCGTCACGTTCGAGGCGGATCTGGAGGGCGCGTGGATCGACACCGTGACCGGCCTGCCGGGCGTCTCGGCGCGGTGCGTGTTCTGCCAGCCGCCGGAGGGCGGGGCGCGGTTCGAGCTGCTCGAATACCGGTCGCCGCCGGGCGCGGCGTTACCCGAGAACGCCCGGCCGAACACGGCGGGTCTGCGGCACGTCGCCTTCGAGGTGGACGATCTGGCCGCGTGGCACGCGCGGCTCCGGGAGGCGGGGGTGGAGTTCGTGTCGGCGCCGGTGACGGTCCCGTTCGGGGTGGCCGGGTCGCGCAAGCGGCTGTGCTACCTGCGCGACCCCGACGGCGTGCTGGTCGAGATCGCCGACTACGTTTCGGAAGCGAGGCCGGGGGAAGTGGGCGGGCCTTGACCGCGGCGGATCGCGCGCTTCTTGGGCCGGGGCCAGACGAGGGATCGGGCGTTTAGCGTCTGTCGCAACGTCCGGCCACGCCTGGTTGATGAGGAACGGAGCGATGGTATAACCTACCCCGATGGATATCCAAAGGAGGAGGTCATGGCAGAACGTGGCGGTGGCGGTCCAGGCGGGCCTTCTCGTCCAAGCGGATGCCGGGGGTCGGGCGACATCGAACCAGAGGAGACGAAGCGGGATGACCTACAGCGTCACGTTCACGTTCAAAGACGGCAAGACGATCACCGGGGTGCTGGACGCCGAGAACGTTGCCGAAGCCGAGAAGGCTCTGGAGGTCAGCAGCGGTGCCTTCCGGATACGGACGGGAAAGAACCTCACCATCATCACCGCGGTGAACGATGTGATCGGCATCCAGGTCTACCCGTATAACCCGCCCAGCGCCCGGTGAGGGGGGCGTGGAGACAGAAAGGACGACAGATGCCGCAGTTTGAAGTGCACTACTACCTCATGGGCGGGGCCGGGCCGTTCCTGACCGAGACCGTCGAGGCGCAGACGCTCGACGAGGCGACCGAGAAGGCCGAAGCGCGCCTGATGGCGCCGTCGCTTTCCGTGAACGAAGGGGACGGGCACCGCACCGTGTACCGGTCCGCCGCCGTCAGCCGCTTCACCGTGGCCGAGCCCGGCGTGGACCCGGACGCGGTGCGCCACGCCCCCAGCGTCTAGCCAGGGTCAGGGAGATGTTCGAAGGGCGGCTCAGGGATGAGGCCGTGACGGACCGGGGCACCAGCGTGTGACCATCCTGTACCGGCCCGTGGCCGGGCGGCGTGGGGCAGTACGCGATCCTGGTGCCGGTCTCTTTAACGGCGTTGCGGCTCTTCCCGGAGTGGACGTTCATGTTCTTCCTGTCGGCAGTCTACCCCGCCGGGAGGGCGGAACAGAGCATGGAGCAGCGGCGCCGGCTCCGGAAACCGGGAGCGGCAGAGGAGGCGCGGCAGTTGTGAGCGGGAACCGGCGGGAGGCGCTGGTCTGGTACGTGTGCGGGGCGCTGATCCTGGGGGCGGCCGCCTACTCGCTCGCCGTCCTGGCGCCTGGTCTGGTGGCCGCGCTGTTCCAATTCGCCGCGGGGATCACCGCCGTGCGGTGTTTCCGGGCGGCTGGGCGGCTGTGGCGTCAGGAATGATCGTGGGCGCCCCGTGAACGGGGCGGGTGCGGAGTCGCTGAAGTGACCGTGGTCACA
>CADCTO010000021.1 GCA_902805585.1 uncultured Armatimonadota bacterium
CACAGCTCCCGCTAAAGTCCCCCGGCCCGCGTCCCGGCGGTCGGGTTCGATTGCAGGCCCGCACCGCCGCCTGCGGCGCCCGCACCGCCGCCCGACGGAGGAGCACCGGCCGGCGGCGTCGGCGGCACGGCGCGTCCACCGCCGGGACGCACCGGGGCCGTCGGCCCCGTGTTCTGGATCGAGGTGTTCCCGCTGCGCGGCGCGTTGCGCGCCGCCTGCGTCGCGGCGGGCGTGCGCCTGGGCAGCCCGCGCTCGGCCAGGACCTCGATGGCCTGGTCCACGGGGATCTGGACGATGTTCTTTTTCGGGTTGATCCAGTCGTACGCGTTCACCTGATGCTTCTGCCCCCGGTCGAACTCCACCCAGTCCCGTTTCGGGTAGGCCTGGAGGCGGGGGGCGTCCGGCGGCGGAAGCTCGCGCTGGGTGGCCATCGGGAACATCGCCTCCGCCTCGGTCTCGCGCTCGTCGGGCAGGAACCGGTTGTAGACGGCGAAGACCAGGCCCAGCATCAGGGCCACGAACACGAACAGGGCGCCCCACCATTTGACCAGGGTGGCCACGGCAATGTCGCGCGGCTCGTACCCCAGCTTCCGGAGCTGGTCCGGGTCGCGGCCTTCCTCGATGCCGACCACGTGGTCGTGTCCATGACCGTGTCCGTGTCCGCCGTCATGTCCTTTACGCATGTTCGAGCGCCTCCTGCGCGCCCTCGGCGGGCCGCGGCTCGTGCCGCGCCAGCAGCGGATATTTGCCGAGCTGGAAGCTGAAGATCGCGAGCCAGAGCGCGCCCATGCCGGCCAGCGCCGCCAGATCCGTCCACAGGTTCAGCGCTTCGCGGTGGAAGGCGGGGATCACGATCCAGACCATGTCCGTCAGGCGGACCAGAAGGATCAGGCTCGCCACCAGGAGCAGGTACCGGGGTGTCCGCTTCGTGCGGCCCGAAAGCAGCAGCAGGAACGGCACGAAGAACTGGAAGGCGACGTTGAAGGCGCCCAGGAAGCGCCAGTTGTCGTCCAGGCGCTTCTGGTAGTAGACGACCTCTTCGGGCAGGTTGGCCGACCAGATGATCAGGAACTGCGACAACGAGATGTACGCCCACAGCATCGTGAAGACGAACATCAGGTTCCCCAGGTCGCGCATCAGGCCGGGGTTGACCACGTCGGAGAAGGGCCGCCGGTCCGACCAGGCCATGGTCAGGACCGAGACGAAGGCCAGCGTGAAGAGCCCCCCGCCGACCAGGAACCAGAAGCCGTAGATCGTGGAAAACCAGTGCGGCTCCAGCGACATCACCCAGTCCGTCACGGCGAACGTCATCGAGATGATGAAGATCACCAGGCCGGGCGCGGCGAAGTTGGTGCGCTTGTGCTGCTCTTCGATATCGCCCGTCTGGTCCTGCCGCAGCGACGAGCGGTTCAGGTACGCCGCCATCGCGATCCAGAGCGCGAAGTAGATCACGGAGCGCACGACCCACCCCGTCGGGTTCAGGTACGGCGCCTTGTGGTGCAGCATCGGGTCCGCTTCCGCGGTAACCAGTTCCGGGTTGGCCCACTCGTACAGCCAGTACTCCGCGCCCGTCGGGTGTGGCAGGAAGAGGGTCGCGGCGATGGGCAGGAACAGCACGGCCATGAAGGGCAGCGTCCGGTTGCCGGCCTCGAACAGGCGCAGCACCACGAGCCCCCAGCTCCCCCGCACGATGTGGTGCAGGAGCGTCAGGCCGAAGCAGCCCAGCGTCAGCATGAACCAGAAGATCCAGCCGAAGAAGTACGACTGGAAGAACTGGCGCGCGCCGAGCAGCAGCGGCACGAGCAGGGCGACCACGCCCGCGAAGAGCAGCGCCGCGTAGTAGGACCGGCTCTGGCCGGCGCCGGATGCGGGTTCGGTTCTATTCATTGGTCGATGTGGTCCCCGTCGTCGCCGCAGCCCCGGGCGCGACGTTCGGGTTCTCGCCGCGCAGCAGCCGCTGCCGTGCTTCGGCGGGCATGTCGGACGGCCGGGCGTTCTGGCTGAGCTGGAGGGCGCGGATATAGGCCACGACCGCCCAGCGGTCCTCCGGCGCGATGCGCGAGGAGTACGGGTACATCACGCCGAAGCCGTTGGTGATCACGTCGTAGAAGTGGCCGTCCTCGATGTCGCGCAGGCGGGGCGAATGGTACGTCGGCACCTGGCGGCGCTGGGACAGGCCGCGCTGGGCGATCATGCCGTTGCCGTAGCCGGACTCGCCGTGGCAGGGCTGGCAGAACGTGTTGTACTGCGCCTGGCCGCGCCGGAGCATGTCGCGCGTGTTCGCGAACCGCGCGAGCGCCGCGGGCGGGATGTTCGGGACCGGCTTGCCGTTCACGGCGCCCCGGTAGAAGGCGTCGTCGAGGGCGAGCTGCCCCCGCGCCACCGTCCCCGTCACCGGCTGCCGGTCGGCCTTCTGGTCGGTGAAGAACGTGCTCTGGTCGTACGGCTCGTACTTGGGCTGGTCGTACATGTCCCGGTGGCACCCGCTCGCCAGAACGAGGCCGAGGAGGGCCAGGCCGGCCGTATACGCGGTCTTCATGCGCTTCATCAGTCGTCCCCGTCCTCCACCTCGGACACGTGGCGCACGCCGGGCAGCCGCTCCAGGAACAGCCGGGTGCCGCGCGCGTCGAAGCGCGGGTCGCCTGCCTCGACACACAGAAAGAACTTGTCCTGCGAGGCCAGCTCGATCCGCTTGGCGTTGAAGATCGGGTGGTGCGGGCGCGGGAACCCGTTCAGAAACAGCATCCCGAACACGGCCGCGAACGAGGCCAGCAGGATGGTCGTCTCGAAGGTGGCCGGGATGAAGTTCGGCCACGCGTGGAGCGGCTTGCCCCCGATGTTGAGCGGCAGGTCGATCACGTTGATGTAGTACTGGAGCGCGTACCCGCCCGCCGCGCCGCCCAGGCCGCCCAGGAAGATCAGCCAGGGCAGCCGGTTGTCCTCGAACTCCAGCGCCTCGGCCATCCCGTGGACCGGGAACGGCGTGTAGGCGTCCATGTTCCGGTACCCCTCCTCGCGCGTGCGCCGCACGGCCGCCAGAAGGGCCTCCGAGTCGTCGAACTCGGCGATCATGCCGTACAGGCCGGGCCCCGAGGGCGCCTCCACGTGCGTTGCCGTCGCCATCGCCGCTACCCTCCGTTCCTATCCGCAGACGGCGTGCCCTCGGGCAGGAAGCCCGACTGGAGCGGCTCGCCCGTCACGTGGCCGTCGGTCCCGTTGGCGTGCCCGTGGCCGTTCTTGTGCGAGTGCGTCATGCGGTGCAGCAGGTCCTTCATCTCGAAGATGTTGATGGCGGGCAGGAACTTCATGAACAGCGCCATCAGCAGGGTGAACAGCCCCATCGTCCCGATGAACATCGACCAGTCGAACACGGTCGGGGTGTAGTAGCCCCAGGACGAGGGCAGGTAGTCGCGCGACAGGCTGACCGGGATGATCACGTAGCGCTCCAGCCACATGCCGACGTTGATGAACATCGAGACGGTGAACAGGATCGCGATGTTGTAGCGCGCCTTCTGGAGCCACAGGATCTGCGGCACGAAGCCGTTGCAGAACAGCAGCGCGTAGTAGACCCACTTGTACGGCCCGAAGAGCCGGTTCTGTACCAGCGCGACCTCGTAGACGTTGGCGCTGTACCAGCCGTAGAACAGCTCGGTCAGGTAGCCGTAGAAGACGATCAGGCCCGTCGTCAGCATGACCTTGGCCATCCAGTCCAGGTGCCGGGCCGTGATCAGGTCCTTGAGGTTGTACAGGTGGCGGATCGGCAGCCCCAGCGTGAGCACCATCGCGAAGCCCGCGAAGACGGCGCCCGCGACGAAGTAGGGCGGGAAGATGGTGGCGTGGAAGCCCGGGATGACGGCCACGGCGAAGTCGAAGGAGACGATGCTGTGGACCGAAAGCACCAGGGGCGTCGACAGCCCCGCCAGGATCAGATACGCCGTCTCGTAGCGGTGCCAGTTCTTGGCGCTCCCGTTCCAGCCCATCGCGACCGCGCCGTAGGCGATCTGGGCGAAGCGCGAGCGCGCCCGGTCGCGCAGGGTCGCGAAGTCCGGGATCATGCCGATGAACCAGAACAGGAGCGACACGGTCATGTACGTCGAGACCGCGAAGACGTCCCAGATCAGCGGCGAGCGGAACTGCGGCCACAGGGCCAGCCAGTTCGGGTACGGGAACATCCAGTAGGCCAGCCACGGCCGGCCGGTGTGCAGCAGGGGGTACAGGCCCGCGCAGACGACCGCGAAGATGGTCATCGCCTCGGCGAAGCGGTTGATCGAGTTGCGCCACTGCTGGCGCAGCAGCAGCAGGATCGCCGAGATCAGCGTCCCGGCGTGCCCGATGCCGATCCACCAGACGAAGTTGATGATGTCCATGCCCCAGCCGGACGGGACGTTGATCCCCCACAGCCCCACGCCCTTGAAGAGCAGGTAGGTGATCGTGGCGAGCAGCACGTTCACCAGCAGGAACGCTAGCGCGGCCACGATGAACCACACCCGGGGCGGCTTCTGGGTCAGGACGATCGCGCCGATCTTGTCGCCCAGGGTCTGGTAGGTGTGGTTCCCTTCCAGGAACCGCTCCGGCTGCCCGTCCGAGCCGTCCCCGGGCACACCGCCGTGCCCGTTCGTTTTCGTGATCTGGGTTGCCATCAGGTGGGGTCCCCCATGCCATGGTCCTCATGCGGGCCGGCGGCGGCGGGCGCTTCAAGCGCCGGGTTCGGGTTGCGCAGGCGCGGCATGTACGAGGTACGCGGCTGCGTCCCGATCTCTTCCAGAACGTTATAGACGTGCGGCTCGGCCTTGGTCTGGGCGACCACGCTCTTCTCGTCATTCAGATTGCCGAAGACGATCGCCTCGGTCGGGCAGGCCGCCTGGCAGGCCGTCACGACCTCGCCGTCCCGGATCGGGCGGTTCTGCTTCTTGGCCTCGATGCGGGCGTAGTTGATGCGCTGCACGCAGTACGTGCACTTCTCCATCACGCCGCGCCCGCGGACCGTCACGTTCGGGTTGTTCAGCATCCGGAAGACCGGCTGCTCCTCCATGTAGGCCGTGTACTTGAAGAAGTTGAAGCGCCGGACCTTGTACGGGCAGTTGTTCGAGCAGTAGCGCGTGCCGATGCAGCGGTTGTAGATCTGCATGTTCAGCCCTTCGTGGCTGTGCACGGTCGCGGCCACGGGGCAGACCGGTTCGCAGGGCGCCTTCTCGCAGTGCTGGCACAGCATCGGCTGGAAATACGTCTCCGGGTTGCCGACGTCCCCCTTGTGGTAGCGGTCGATGCGGATCCAGTGCATCTCGCGCCCCCGCATCACCTCGCGCTTGCCGACGACGGGGATGTTGTTCTCCGCCTGGCAGGCGATGACGCAGGCGTTGCAGCCGATGCAGGCGTTGGAGTCGATGGTCATGCCCCATTTGGCGAACTCAGAGTAGTCGAACTCCGGGTACATCGAGGGCTGGCCCAGCTCGTTGACGTACGACTCGCGCTTCTTGTACTCCCAGTCCTTCCGGTACCAGTCCGCCGGGCGGGTGTCTCCCTCGCCCGCGTGGGTTTCGCCGGGATCGTGCTCCGCGCCGGGCTTCTGGCCCTCGGGCTGGTGGCCCGGCGGCAGCGCCTGCCCCCGCGCCTCGGCTTCGGCCCGGTCGTGCGTCGGGGCCGCGCCGCCGTGCGGCGCCTCGGTCTGCGTGTCCGGCCCGTGGTGCGTTTCCGGCCCGACCTTGCCCCGCTTGTCGCGGAACTCCTGGATGGTCGCCACGCGCACGATGTCGCGGTCGTGCATCGTGTCCAGATCGCGCCCGGTGCGCCCGTCCAGCTTCGCGTCCCGCGTGTTGATGATGTTGTGGAATTCGGTCGTCGCCAGCTTCGCCCGGCCGTCGGCCCTGCGGATCTGGAGCCCCCGGCCGAAGCCGGGCGCGTCCACCGTGCGTAGCGCGTAGGCGTTGAAGCCGAGCCCGCTGCCGACCTGGCCGGCGTTCCAGCGGCCGTAGCCCAAGTCCGCCGTGATGACGTCGTTGGGCTGGCCCGGCACGATCCAGGCGGGCGCCGTCACCTTGCGCCCCTGGTACGTCAGCTCGACCATGTCCTCGTTGGTGAGGCCGAGCCGCTGGGCCGTGTCCAGGCTCATGTAGGCGGCGTTTTCCCAGACCAGTTTGGTGAAGGGCTTGGGAAGCTCCTGCAGCCACCCGTTGTTGGCGAAGCGGCCGTCCCAGATCGTCGGGTCCGTCCGGAAAACGATCTCCAGCTCCCCCGCCGCCGGCGCGGGCGCCGCGGGCGCGGTCGCGAGCCCGGCCAGGAAGGCGGGAGTCACGGCCACCTGCCGCCGGCGCGCCGCCGTGTTGGGGATCACGCCGTCGTGGAGCACGGTGCGCCAGAACGTTTCGAACTGGGCGTCCGGCAGGCCCCGGCGCTGCGCGCGCCAGTACCCCCGCACGAGGTCGTAGCCGGGCTGCGGCTGTTCCAGCAGGGCGCCGACCACCTCGTAGGGCGAGCGGCTCTCGTACAGCGGCGCGATCAGCGGCTGGATGATCGAGGCCGTGCCGTCGTAGGCGCGAACGTCGCCCCACGCCTCCAGGTAGTGCGACTCGGGGATGTGCCAGTGGCACAACACGCCCGTCTCGTCGTTGTACATGCCCAGGTGGACGCGCAGCGGCACTTTTTCCTGTTTGTTCGGGCCGGTCGCGACCATCCGTTTGGCGAAATCCAGCTCGGCGGGCGCCGTGTACGCGGGGTTCGCCCCCAGGATGATCAGCGCCTGGACCTCGCCCCGGTCCATCGCCTCGGCCAGCTCGCGCAGGCCGCCGCCCGCCCCGGCCGGGCGGGCCTCGACCGGCTCGGTGTACAGGACGGTGCGGTTCACGTTCCCGAGCGTCTGGTTCATGGCGTGGGCGAGCGCGTGGACGGCGGCGGGCTGCTCCTCGCCCGCCACGATCAGGCCGGCGCCACGGTTCGCGCGCAGGTCGGCCACCAGTTCCTGCATCCAGTCCGCGGGCACCGACGCGGGGGCGGCGCCGGCATTGCCGCCGGCGCCCAGAGCCGCGGCAAGGGCGCGGGCAATCGCCTCGACCTCGCTGGGGCGAACGGGCAGCCGGTGGTCGGCCATGGCGCCCGTGATCGTCGGCGTGGACTCGACGACGTAGAGGCGGTTCATCTGGGTGCGGTTCAGGCGCACGCGCCGCCCCTCGATGAACTCCCGGCCGTAGCGAACGTTCGCGTGACTCCGGAGCAGGAAGTCGGAGTCCAGCGACACGATCACGCGCGCCCGGTCGAAGCGGTACACCGTGTTGACGGGCTGGCCGAACGCCTGCTCGGCGCCCTCGCGCGCCGCGTCGCCGCCCGCGGGATCGTGGACGTGCCACCGGGCGAGCGGGTAGCGGGCGAGAAGGGTCCTCATCTGTGCGGCCAGCGTGGGCGAGGTGACCGTTCCGGTCAGGATGCGCAGGCCCGCGCCCCGGGCGCGCCGCTGCTCGCGCAGGACGGGGGTGAGCGCCCGGACGAACGCGTCCCAGGAGGCGACGTCGCCGAGCCGCTGGACGGCCTGCGAGCGGTCCGGGTCGTACAGCGAGAGCACGGACGCCTGCATCCAGACGTTGCTCCGCCCCACGGTCGCCGGGTGCTGCGGGTTGCCCTCGACCTTGATCGGGCGCCCGTCGTAGCTCTCGACCAGCACGCCCTCGCCGTAGCCGTTGCGCGTGGGCATGGCGCTGGCGTAGAACAGCGGGCGGCCCGGCAGGTACTCCTCGGGCGCCTTGACGTGCGGGACCAGCTTCTCCTCGGGTTGGCGGATACACCCCGTAAGGCCCGCCAGCGCGAGCGAAGCGCCCGCCAGCTTCACGAACGTCCGCCGGTCCATCACCCCGTTGATCGGACGCATCTGCTGGGGGAACTCGTCCTCCAGGTAGTTCCGGAACTCCCGGCTGTCGGCCAGCTCTTCCAGGCTCTGCCAGAACTGCGCGCCGCGCGCCTCCTTCAGGCGCCCGCGCACGGCCTCCAGGTCGAGCGGTTCCCGTTCTACGTCTTGTGTCGGCTGCAAACTCATCGTGTGTCCATTCGCCTTCGGCGAGGTGTTCGGCGGTGTGGTGTGGTCAGGTGCCGGGTGCTGCGCGGGGGCGCTCCCCGCGCAGCCGCTACCGGTGGCAGATCCAGCAGTCGGATAGCTGCTTCTTGTTGATGTTGGCGTCCTGGACCAGCAGTTGCCCGAACTCGACCTGGTTCCGGGGGATCTGTTCCAGCTTCTTGCCGGTCGCCTTCGCGTGCTCGTCGGCGTAGCGCTCGATGGCGGCGTGCAGGTTGTAGTCGAAGCTGTACACCTCTTCGCGCGGCCGGATGTATTTTTCCGGCGCGCGGTGGCAATCAAGACACCAGGCCATCGAGTGGTGCACGGACTTGTACGTGATCTGCATCTGGTTGATGTTGCCGTGGCAGTGCTGGCACGGGATGCCCTTGTTCACGTGGATGCTGTGGTTGAAGTACACGAAGTCGGGCAGGTCCCAGACCTTGTTCCACTTGAGCGGCGTCTGGGACCGGTACGACTCGCGCACGGGCTCCAGGAGCGGGCTGTTGGTCCAGATCTGCGAGTGGCACGACATGCACGTGTGCGTGGGCGGGAGGCCGGCGTTGCCGGCCTTTTCCACGGACACGTGGCAGTACTGGCAGGCGATGCCCAGCTCGTTGGAGTGGTGCTCGTGGCTGAACGGGACCGGCTGCTGCACCGGGACGTTGAGCCGGACGAAGTAGGTCCGGCTCATCGCCGAAAGCGCCATCATCAGCCCGAGCGGGGCGATCGCCGCCAGCACGATGCTGGCCCGGGCGAGGGTGTTTGTACTGGAATGAAAGATCTGAGGCATGTCTGGGAACCTACCTACAGCGCGGAGCGCCGCCGGGGCACCTTCCTATTTGTACCATATTTCACAATACCGGGTCAACACCCAGGTATATTTGCGTTCTTCACTGGGGATTCCTGCACCGGCTTTGGCCCCCCCAGCATCGGGGGCGGAGGGGGATCGGCACTCCAGCCTCTAGATCGCAACGGCACGGTCCACCGCCATCGCCAGGAACAGCAGCGCCAGATACAGCATCGAGTATTTGTACAGCGAGACCGCCCGCGGCCGGTCCGGCGAGCGGAAGAGCTGCCAGCTCCGCACGAGCAACAGGGCGTTGAGCAGCGCGGCGGACAGGAGGTAGACCGCGCGCACCTCCCCGCCGAGCGTCCACGGCAGGATGGAGACGACCGCGGTGAGGACGGCGTACAGGCCGATCTGCAGGACGGTGGCGCGCTCGCCGCGCACGACGGGCAGCATAGGGATCCCGGCGCGGGCGTAGTCGTCCTTGATCAGGAGCGCGAGCGCCCAGAAATGCACGGGCGTCCAGGCGAAGACGATGCCGAACAGGTACCACGCGAGCGGGCTCAGGCCGCCCGTGACCGCCGCCCAGCCCACCAGCGGCGGGAACGCGCCCGCGGCGCCGCCGATGACGATGTTGTGCCACGTGCGGCGCTTGAGCAGCAGCGTGTAGACGAACACGTAGAACAGGAGGCCGGCCAGGGCGAGCGAGGCAGCCAGAACGTTCGCCACGCCCGACAGGAGCGCGAACGACGCGGCTTCCAGCGCGAACGCGAACGCGAGCGCCGAGCGCGTCGGGATGCTCTGCGTCACCGTGGGGCGCTTGGCCGTGCGCGTCATCGCGCCGTCGATGTCCCGGTCGATCACCATGTTGATGGCGTTCGCCGCGCCCGCCGCCATGTAGCCGCCCAGGGCGACCGCGAGGAAGAGCCACCCGCCCGGCCAGCCCCGCGCGGCGACGAACATCGCCGCGAGCGTGGTGAACAGCAGCAGGCTGATGACGCGGGGCTTGGTCAGCGCGAGGTAGTCTTTCCACGTGGCCGTACGGGCCGTCGTCCGTGCCTCGGCGTTCGCCAGGGGCACGGACGCCTTCGGCGCCACGGAGGACGGGACGGGTGCGATCTTCACGGCGCTCATCGGACGCTTCCTTCCGTGCCGAGTCCGCCGATCCCCGCCCGCGGGGGCCCGGCGACGGGTGCCTCGTATTCCCGGCGCGCCGCCGGCGCCGGCGCCGCGGCGGGCGCTTCCAGGGCGGTCACGGCGAGCAGCACGATGCTCACCCACAGGACGTCCGCGAGCAGAAGGTGCACGAGCTGCATCCAGGTCGGCGCCATCAGCGCCTTGTTCAGAAACCCGGCCCCGATCTGGACGAGGAACAACAGGCAGGCGGCGCGCCCCCAGGCCCGCACGGCGGGCGAGCCGGGCCGCAGCCGGACCGCCCAGGCGGCCACCGCGACGAGATACACCCCCACCGCGATGGCGATGAGCGGGTGGTAGATCCGCAGGCGGACCAGAAAGTGCGCGCCGGGCGTCAGGCTGTCGCGCACGGCTTCCAGCGTCCCGCCGCGGACCGGGAACAGCGTGTCCCCGAGCGCGGTGACCGCGCCGCTCACGCCGAGCACGAGCGTCGCGACCAGGGCCGCCGCGAGCGCCGCGCCGAGCGCGCCGCCGCCCCGGAGCTGGAGCGGCGCGCGCCCGGGGCGCGCCCACCAGGCCGTGAGGGTCAGGGCCGCGAGCAGCAGGAACGTGTTGACCAGATGCAGCGAGAGCGTGACCGCGCGCCCCGCGGACGCGTCGTCGACCACCCACCCGTTCTTCACGAGGGCGGCGCCGATGGCGGCCTCGACCAGCGTGAAGAAAAGGGAAAAGATGGCGGCCTTGCGGACGCGGTGGCCGCGCGGGAACACGAACAAGGCGCCCGCGAACAGCGCGAGCACCAGCAGCCCGTCCAGGCCGCTCATCAGGCGGTGGGTGAACTCGATCAGCGTCTTGGTCTCGCCGACGAGCGGGACCACCTGCCCGTTGCAGGCCGGCCAGTGGCTGCCGCAGCCGTCCCCGGATTTGGTCACGCGGACGAACGCGCCGAAAACGATGACGGGCAGGTTGTACAGCAGAACGAAGGCGGAGAACCGCGCGAATCGTCGCTTCGCGACGCTATCTGCGCCGGCTCCGTTCGCACGAGGCGCGTCCGCGACCGGGTCCGCGGGGGCCTCGCGCGTGTTGATCAGGGGAAGGGTGTGCATTCCGTTGGGGACGGTGACGCCGGGCGGGTCATCTTCATCCACTCCCCATCATACACTAAAACTCCGGCGAATATCAACCCGGGCGGCGGGACTTCGTGATTTTTATCACAATTTTTTGATCCGCAAGAATGCCTGCTTAAAACGGCAGGCGGACGCGCTTCCCCGGTCCGGCTCCCTACAGATGCTCGCAGTCGAACAGTTCCAGCACTTCGCCGTCGGGGCCGAGGAAGAAGGCGATGTGGAACGGGATGGGCGGGTCGCCGATGGGGACCGTCTTCGGCTCGACCGTGACCTGTGCGCCGAGCGCACGGGCGCGCTCGATGGCGCCTTCCACGTCGTCGGACCGGAACGCGAGGTGCAGGAACGGCCAGCCCGTCCCCGGCGCGCCCTCGTCGGGGATCTGGCCGGGTTTCGCGGCGAAAAGCTCCAGGTAGTTACCGTCGCCCAGGTCCAGCAGGACGGCGCGGCTCTCGCCCTCGCCCCAGCGGTGGGCGACGCGGAAGCCCAGGCCCTCGGTGTAGAAGGCGAGCGACCGGTCGAAGTCGCGGGCGCGCAGGGCGACGTGATGGAACCCGCACCCCTTCAGGACCGGGTTGGTGGTGTCTTTCGGCATGTTGTCCTTTTCCTCGAACGCTACTGGGCGGTCCAGCCGCCGTCGACGAACAGGGCGCTGCCGGTGACGAACGAGGCGGCGTCGGAGGCCAGGAAGACGGCGGCCCCGGCGACCTCGTGCAGTTCGCCCCAGCGCCCCATCGGGATCTTCTCGACGAACGCCTTGTACTTGGCCGGGTCTTCCAGGAGCTGCTTGTTCATGTCGGTCGCGAAGGGGCCCGGGCACAGCGCGTTCACGGTGACGCCGCTCTGCGCCCACTCCAGCGCGAGCACCCGCGTCAGGTTCACCAGGCCGGCTTTGGCCGAGGCGTAGGGCGCGCGGCCCGGCAGCGCGATCACCGACAGGATCGATCCCATGTTGAGGACGCGGCCCCAGCCCCGCTCGACCATGCCCGGCCCGAACGCGCGGGCGCACAGGAACGGCGCCTTGAGGTTGATGTCGATCACCCGGTCCCAGTCGGATTCGGCGAGTTCGTGGGACGCCCCCCGGACGTTGATGCCGGCGTTGTTGACCAGGATGTCGATGGGGCCCAGCGCGTCCCGCGCCTCGGCCGCCAGACGCTCGACTTCGGGCGTCTGCGTCACGTCGGCGGAAAGCGCGACCGCCCGCCGGCCCGTCGCGGCGGCGATCTCGCGGGCGGCCGTTTCACACTCAGACGCCGTCCGGCTGGCGATGACGACGTCGGCCCCGGCTTCGGCGAGGGCGCCGGCGATCACGCGCCCCC
>CADCTO010000022.1:0-365 GCA_902805585.1 uncultured Armatimonadota bacterium
CCTACGGCGTCCACGACGCTAGGGAACTCGGCGAGGATGCTGTCCCCGGCCGTGTTGGCGATCCGGCCTCGGTGCTCGGAGATCAGGTTGTCGATAATCTCTCGGGTGGATTGAAGAGCTCTGAGGGTGCCCTGCTCGTCAGCCCGCATGAGCTTCGAGTAGCCCGCGACGTCGGCCGCGAAGATCGCCAGCAGGCGGCGCTATTGGTTGGGTTCGAAGCTCATGCGTCTTCCCGCTGAAGACTCACCCATATCCGGGGTTCCTGCGAACCACAGGCGAGGACTGCACGACGGCAGGTGATCGCGGTCATGCAAGCCACCTAAGCGCACCATCGTTGGTCAGGTGCGATTGGGGTGCAAGCGGAG
>CADCTO010000022.1:375-2955 GCA_902805585.1 uncultured Armatimonadota bacterium
GGCGCTGCAAACAGCGATGCAGGCTTGATCGGGTCAGGTGCGGGATTGAACCGCGCCGGCTTTCCTGGAGGCTCCAACTCTTGAGAGGATGGAGCCATGACGAAGCGAACACCCCCATATTCCCCTGAGGTCCGCGCCCGCGCGGTACGGATGGTTCTGGACCATCAAGGCGAGCACGCGTCGCAGTGGGCCGCGATCCACTCGATCGCGGCCAAGATCGGCTGTTCGGGCGAGACGCTGCGCAACTGGGTCCGGCAGGCCGAGCGGGACCAAGGCGTGCGGGGCGGGCCGACGACGGAGGAGCGCGAACGGATCAAGGCGCTGGAGCGGGAGAACCGCGAGCTGCGCCAAGCCAATGAGATCCTCAGGAAGGCGTCGGCGTATTGTGCTCAGGCGGAGCTCGACCGCCGGTTCCGGCCATGATCGCCTTCATCGACGAGCATCGCGCCGCCTACGGGGTCGAGCCGATCTGCAAAGTGCTGCCGATCGCCCCGTCGACCTATCACGCCCATGCCGCGCGGCGGGCCGATCCCAGCAAGCTGCCGGCACGGGCGAGGCGTGACGCACCTTTGGCGGTCGAGGTTCGGCGCGTGTTCGAGGAGAACTTCCGGGTCTATGGCGTTCGCAAGGTCTGGCGCCAACTCGGCCGGGAGGGGATTGCGGTGGCTCGCTGCACCGTGGCGCGGCTCATGCGGGCCATGGGCCTGGAGGGCGTCGTGCGCGGCAAGAGGATCCGGACCACGATTAGCGATTCCGCAGCACCGTGCCCGTTCGACCGGGTCAATCGCCAGTTCCGGGCGCCACGGCCGAACGTGCTGTGGGTCTCGGACTTCACCTACGTCGCGACCTGGGCTGGCTTCGTCTACGTCGCCTTTGTGATCGACGCCTACGCGCGCCGCATCGTCGGCTGGCGCGTCAGCCGAACGGCCCATTCCAGCTTCGTGCTCGACGCGCTGGAGCAGGCCCTTCACGAGCGCAGACCCGTCCAGGGCGGCGGTCTCGTCCACCACTCAGACCGCGGCGTGCAGGGCGGATTCAATTGGTCGTCGCAACGCCAGCCTGACCGGATCGGATCACGGCGTCGAGGGCCTCGGCGGGCGTCTTCCACCCAAGCGTCTTGCGCGGTCTGCCGTTGAGGGCAGCAGCCACCGCCGCGAGGTCGTCCACATCGGGCAGGCTCAGGTCGGTGCCCTTCGGGAAGTACTGCCGCAAGAGCCCGTTGGTGTTCTCGTTCGTCCCCCTCTGCCAGGGGCTATGCGGATCGCAGAAGTAGACCTGCAGGCCGGTGTCGATCCGCAGCCGCGCGTGTTGGGCCATCTCCGCTCCCTGATCCCAGGTCAGCGAGCGCCGGAGTTGCTCCGGCAAGGTGATGATCGTGCGCGCGATGGCGTCGCGCACCGCCTCGGCCCCGTGCCCGGCGAGTGCTGGTCCGTTCTTCTCGCGCGCCCCATCCCCGTGCCCAGCCATCGGCGGCAGGTGCAGCAGCATGGTGAACCGCGTCGTGCGCTCGACGAGCGTGCCGATCGCGGAACTGCGGAGCCCGAGGATCAGATCTCCTTCCCAATGACCCGGCACCGCCCGGTCCTGCGCCTCGGCCGGGCGCTCGCTGATGAGGACCTCCGGGGTGATGAACGACTTGCCCCGTCTACGGCTGCGCGCCCGCGGTACCCGCAACGCCCGCCCGGTGCGCAGGCACGCGGTCAGCTCGCGCTTCAGCGCGCCCCGGCCCTGGACGTAGAGCGCCTGGTAGATGGCCTCGGGGCTGATCCGCATCGTCGCATCGTCCGGATGATCAAGCCGCAGGCGCTCGGCGATCTGCTGCGGGCTCCACGCCATACCCCATCGACGGTTCTGCCGCGGCCCGTGCCGGCGCCCCTTCCAGGGCACGGCCGGCCCCGGGAGCGCAGCCCCGCCCGGGGCGGCGACATGGCCCGCCAGCCGCTCCTGCACGTAGGCCCGCAGCGCGGCGTTCGTCGTGAGCTTCGCCGCCTTCGGGCGGCGGGCCGCCCGCTCCGCGTGCCACTGCGCGGTGGTCGCCCGGTACTCGAGGCCGCCACTCCTCGTCGCCGCATTGCGCCTCAACTCCCGCGAGATCGTGGACGGCACCCGCCCGAGCCGGCGGGCCATCTCTCGCACGCCGTGACCCTGCGCCTGCAGCAGGGCGATCTCCTCCCGTTCCGCGAAGGACAGGTAGCGCCCGCAGAGCGGCTTCGACGACCGCGACAGGTGCGACGGCGCCATCCCGCCCGCCTCCCGGAACCAGCGGAACCCGACCGGCTGCGAGACCCCCACCTCCATCGCCACGTCCTCGCTCGGCAGACCCGCCGCGATGAACGCCCAGAACCGACGCCGATCCTCACGCCGCGCCACCCCCGGCCGCCCCGGCGACCTCAGCTTACCCCGCAGGCACCGATCCGAACGCCGCCGACCCGCCATCGCAACCGCCCTCCATCCAACCGTTGCGACGACCAATTGAATCCGGGCAGTACGTCTCGATCCGCTACACCGAGCGCCTCGCCGAGGCCGGCATCGAGCCCTCCGTCGGCAGCGTCGGCGACTCGTATGACAACGCCCTCGCGG
>CADCTO010000023.1 GCA_902805585.1 uncultured Armatimonadota bacterium
CGCCCGCAACTCTTCGATCGGATTCATGCTAACGATTCCTCTCCGTGCGGCTCTTCTGGGCCGCGGGTCGTGCTGCCGCCAGAAGCGAGCAGCCGTCGGCTGGCTTTTCCCGCGGCGAAGGAACGCCGAAACTGCGGTGTGAGATTATTCACACCCCAGCTCGAATACACGGGATCGGCCGCCGGATGTCCGAACGGTACCGCTAACACAGCCGGCGAAGGATTAGTTCCAGGGAATGCGGAGAAGGTGTAGCGGAGAAGGTGTAACCGAGGACGGCCGTTTTTGCGTGCGGTCGGCCGACCTCCGGGATAGGGCGGGCCCGAACGGGCACCCGGACGCCGTTCCGCGCGGTATAATACGGTGTGGTAGGGCAGGAACCGATTGTGACAGCCGCCGGACCAGACTCCGGCGCGGAGCCGCGTCCGGTGTGGAACCGCGTGGTGTTCGTCCTGTCCCTGCTGGGCGCCCTGGTGTCCGCCTACCTGTGGCGCATGCACGCGATCGGCGCGGACGTGCCCTGCGGCGGCAGCGGCGGTTGTGATGCGGTGGCCGCCAGCCCCTATTCCCGATTCCCTGTCGGGAGCGGCATCCCGGTCGCCGCCTACGGCGCCGTCGGCTACACGCTCCTTGCCCTGCTGGCTCTGGGGCGGACACTGACGGCCCGCCCGGGCCGCCACCGCCTGCTGCTGGCGCTGATCGTGCTGGGCGCGGGCGCGGGCACGTTAGCCTCGCTGTACCTGACCTATCTGGAGTTGTGGGTGATCCGCGCCGTGTGCCGCTGGTGCCTGGCCTCACAGTTCCTGATCGCGGCCGTGTTCGTGGCGTCCCTGGCGGACTGGCGACGCGTTCGCACGACCCCCTCCCCGATTCACGAGGTCGGCGCACATCCATGAAGTTTTCCGGAGAGACAAAGCTGCTGCTCGCGCTCGCCCTGTTCGCCGCGCTGGGTGCAGGTTTCCTGGTTCTGACCAGCCGCCCGCCCGCCCCGCCGGCGCCTGAACGAGACGTCACGCAGGCCGCCTTCGATGCGGTGTTGAAGAACGCGGCGCACACGCGGGGCCCGGCGGACGCCCCAGCGGTCCTGGTAGAGTTCGCCGATTTCGAGTGCCCGGCCTGCCGCCGGGCCCACGCCACCGTCCTTAAGGAACTGGGGAAGGGCGCCCCGGTCCGGTTCGTGTACCGACACTTCCCCTTCGAAGGGCAGCACCCGATGGCGCTGCCGGCGGCGGTAGCCTCTGAAGCGGCAGCCCGCCAGGGCAAATTCTGGGAGATGTACGACGCGCTCTTCGACGGGGAAAGGACCAAACTCGACGAGGCGTTCATCGAGCGGGCGGCCCGGAAGGTCGGCCTGGACATGGCGCGGTTCCGGAAAGACCGCGAAGACCCGACCCTCGCCGCAGCCGTCCGTGCCGACCAGCGGCTCGGCACGGAGCAAGGCGTGGACCAGACGCCGACTTTTTTCCTGCGCGACGCGGAAGGGAAGGTCTCCCAGGTGGTCGGGAGGGACGCGCTGAGCCGCCTGTTAGCCGAGAAAAAGCTGCTGCCGCCGGGGGGCGCCTCGGGATCGAGGCCAGAGGCGCCCCCCGGCCCACCGTAGAGGCTACTTCAGGATGCTGATCCCGCCAATCAGGGGCAGCGGCTTCATCTGGCCGTTAGCCGCGTTCATTACCCCCATGATCAAGAGCACGATGACCGCTAATGCGCCGAGCGGGAGGATGACGAACCAACCGAGCACGGGGATGACGCCGCCAACGACGTTAACGAGAACACTAAATAGAAGCAGTATCAGCCCTTGATTAGCATGATATTTAGCGAACGCCGAATCCTTGGCGGTTAAGAGGGGGACAAAAAACAAGAAATAGGCGACTATAGCCATTACCTTGTTTTGCTCCACATCGGCCGTGTCCGCCTGTATCATCGGCGCCTGGTTGTTCATCATGACAGTCTCCTCCTCCGCCTCAAGTGCGGTCGCTCCGTGGGTCGAAAACGCGCGTCCGGGAAGGACGCCGGTCGTAGCCCAAGTATAGCACAGCCGCTTCCTCGGTTCAATAGGATATCAAAGATGTTCGGGGCAGTCAATGCCTGGGCATCTGCCCGCCTCCCCTCCTCACTCGTCTCTGTGCATTAATCCCCAGCCACGTTACAGGAGTGACACGAATGGGTAAGTGCCGGATAAGCGTTCAGGCGGTTGACATACCTCGCTCGTGGATGGGCCTGTGCGCGTTCGGGAAAACCCGGGAACGTGGCAGAAACAGGTATTCTCACCGCGCACTCCCGTGGTGTGAAGGAGATGGTGCAGCATGATGCGACACGAGACGAACGGGACGAAGGCGAGTTCGGCGTCGGCCGGGACGGTCGCACCACCGTCCCGGGAAGGCGCGAACCGGGGCTATGGCGCGCCGACGCGGCCGTCCCCGCACGCCGAGGTTCAGGACGATGAGATGATGGACGACGAAGCCGACTCGGGGCTGGAGATGGAGGCAGACGGGGACACCTTGCGCGTCCGCGGCGACATCGACCTGTATCAGGCCCAGAACTTCCGCCAGCTGGCGGCGGCACACTTGAAGAACGCCAGGGCGCCGCATCTGGACCTGATCGAGGTGACCTTCATCGATTCGGCAGGGCTTGCGGCGCTCCTCGCGCTGTCCCGGCAGGCCCACGCGGAAGGAAAAAGGCTGCGCCTGTCCGTGACCGGCAGCCCACGGCGGGTGCTCCGCATAACCGGAATCGACCGAATGTTAGAACTGGAAGATTAGGAACGGCCACCAGAAAAAGCCCCGCGTGCGGGGCTTTTTTTACGAGAACTGGGTTCCCATAGGGCTGCCAGTAGTCGGATTGGCCGGCACCTCGTCGCGGGCCGGCGTCGGCTCATCGAGATAACGGACTTGCCGCGCGGTGACCACGACCGGTTCGTCGGGCAGGGGATCGCCGGAACGGGCTTCCAGCAGCGTGCGCTCCGCCACGAAGGCGGCGAACAGGGCCACCAGCGACACCATCAGGAACGCCAACGCTTCCGCGGGGCGGCCGGAGGAGCCCAATGCGCGGTGCGTCCCCTGCTCCAGGAAAAACAGGCTGACCGCCCCGAAATAGAGGCGCCGCGAAAGGACGGGGCGGGTTTGCAGCGCCTCGCCGACCGCGGCGGGCAGCGCCAGAAAGGGCAACACTCCCCAGAGCGCCGTCCGGACGCTGGTGCCGACGTTCCAGGAAGCGCCGTCCACCGTCGTCACCGTGTCCCAGACGCCCCGGAGCGCCAGGGCCGTCATGCCCATGGCGACCGCGGACACCATCAGCGGCTGCGCCGGACGCACGAGCAGGCCCGCGCCCAGGGCGCACCAGACCAGCGGCGCCAGGTTCGCGCCGAAGCTGCCGGGCGCCTCCTCGTGCAGCCAGATCAACACCGTGCCGCCCAGGGCGGCCAGCAGCATCGGCGGAACGATCCGCCACACCGGTGGCAAAAACATCAGCCAGTTGTCGCGCCACGACATCGTGTCACCTCAGCAGAGCCCCCACCGCGTCATGGTGGGTGTCGCTATCATTGTACCCGAACTTGTACGGGGATGCTACAAGCCGCGCGTGACCGGGCTCGACAGATGCGCGGTGTCATCTCGGCAGATGCCCGGTGTCGTTGAGAAGCGCCACCCGGCCTTCGCTCCGCTCCAGGCTGCTCCCCCAGAACTCCAGCACCGAAAGGCTGGCGTTATCGAGGCGGAAGCGGCGGATGTGCTCCTGCCCGACGCCCAGCGCGCGGCACACGAACGCGCGGAGCGAGCCGCCGTGGCCGACGACCAGGACCACGGGGGGAGGGGAGGCGCCCCCGGGGGACGCGGCGTGCTGGCGCCAGATGGCGCCGAGCGCCTCGTTCATCCGCGCCCACACCTCCGGCCATGTCTCCGCGTCTTCCGGCCCCTCGCTCCCCGGGAAACGCGTCCGGATCTCCTCGCCGGTGAGACCTTCCCACGCGCCGAAGTGGCGCTCGCGCAGCGCCGCCAGCGAATGCACCGCGAGCGCCCCCCGCGCGGCCGCGGACGGCGCGACGGCGAGCGTGGCCGTTTCGGCGGCGCGGCGCAGATCGGAGGCATAGGCGGCGACCGGCGGGCCCGGCAGGCGGGCCGCCGGGTCTTGCCACACCGCCGCGAGGCGTTCGCCCAGCCGGCGCGCCTGATCCCGGCCGTGCTCGGAGAGCGGGATGTCGCGCTGGCCCTGGTACCGGTTCTCGGCGTTGTAAACGGTCTCGCCGTGGCGGACCAGAAGAAGCGTGAGGGCCATCACCTACCTGCTTCGCCGCGGGCAGCGCGCAAACCTTCCACCCGCGCCGCTACTCGTGCGGCCCGACGGGGTTCCGGGCGCCGTGCTGCGGGTTCTGGCCCATGCTTCCGGCCTCGCCCACGCCGTTCAGGTCGTCGAACATGCCTTCCCGCTCCTGGCTCGTGTTCTTGCCCGACACGTGGCGGGCGGCGGCGCGGGCCGCCTGGGCCTCCGCCGGCGACAGCGCGTGCGCCGATCCCAGCACATCGTGCGTCTCTTCGCGCCCCGTGGCGAGCGGGGGCACGTCTTCGTGTTCGGCGAACCCGGCGCCGCGATTGCTCTTGGAGACGCCCGCGTCCGTTTCGGTGTTCATCGCGTCGTTCGTGCCGGAATCGCCGTCGCCGTCGCTGTGGCCGCCACTGCCGCCGCGACCGCGGCGCAGCACGGCGACCGTGCAGAGCACGCCGAGCCCCAGCACCACCGCTAACAATCGCTTCATTCGTTTCACCCTGTCCGTCCGTGTTTTTTGCAGGTTTAGGGTTCCCACATTCGCGCCCCCTGTAACCGGCGGCGCTCGATGCATCCGGGGCGACGGCGGGACCTGTGGAGCGCTTTCGCCGCTCCCGTTGCAACGGGAGCGGCGCGCTTGACAGCAGGGCCGTGGCTGTGGCACCATAACACCCGTCATGGCTTCCCTTTCCGTCACCGCACCGCGCACGCTTGTCGATGTCCTCGTCGCCCGCCGGCGCGCCGCCGCGCCGAGTCCGTGGGTGCTCGATGCGGCGCTCGTCGCCGCCTTTTCCGTGTTCATCGCGCTGACCGCCCGCCTGGTGATCCCGCTGCCGTTCACGCCCGTGCCGATCACCGGGTCGACCTTCGGCGTCCTCTTCACGGGTGCGCTCCTTGGGGGACGGCGGGGGGCGCTGGCGGTGCTCCTCTACCTGGCCGAGGGCGCCCTCGGGCTTCCCGTCTTCGCCAGTGGAGCCGGCACCGCCTACTTCCTCGGCCCGACGGCGGGGTACCTGCTGACTTACCCGTTGGCGGCAGGCTTGGTCGGCCTGCTGGCGGAACGCGGGTGGGACCGGCGCCCTTCCACCACGGTGCTGGCGATGGTGATTGGGAACGCGGTGATCTACGCCGGCGGCGTCCTGTGGCTGTCGTCGTTTTCGGGCGGTATCGTTGGCGCCGTAAGACAGGGGATGCTCCCGTTCCTGCCGGGTGATGCGCTGAAGATCGCGCTCGCCGCCGCCGCCCTGCCCGGCGGCTGGGCGTTCGTGCGCCGCCGCGGCTGCGGCGACCGGTAGCCCCGAGCCGCCGAAGGGCTGACGCCACGGCTGTCCGGGTTCCGCGGGATATCCCCCGGTGGAACCGCGCTGCCGGCGTCGCTGGACGGAGCCAACGGCGGAGACTTGACGTCGCGGTTTTGAATCCGCTGCACGCTTGCTACCCGTGGTATACTCTGTGCAGATGCCGGACCGGCGACGGACCCGCAGATTCTAAGGAGACAGCGATGACGTTCGGTGCCACGGCCGCCCGGCGCCACGCCCCGGGCGGCTTCCGGGCGGCAGCGTCCACCGCCCCCTCGGCGGGGTTCACGCTGATCGAGCTGCTCGTCGTCATCGCCATCATCGCGATCCTCGCCGCCATCCTGTTCCCCGTCTTCGCCCAGGTCCGCGAGAAGGCCCGGCAGGTGGCCTGCATCTCGAACACCAAACAGATCGGGGCCGCGCTCCTCCAGTACGCGCAGGACTTCGACGAGACGACGCCGGCCTCCTGGTTCGGCTCCAGCAGCGGGACCTCCGACGCGACGGACAACTACAAGTGGATGGACGCCGTCCAGCCCTACGTCAAGAACGGCGGGGTCTTCCACTGCCCCAGCGACAGTCTCAACCCGGCATACGCGTTCCGCAGTCTGGACAACTACGGCAGTTACGGACTTAATTCCGCGTACCGGGGCGCCGAGGCGCCGCCGCTCACCATCACGACCACGCCGCCGGTGAACCAGTCGCTCGCCATGTTCGCCCGCCCGGCCGAGACGGTCCTGGTCGTCGACACCTCGGTGAAGGGGGGGGCCGCGTTCGAGGTCGAGTGGATCGACCGGTTCTCGGCAGACGCCCTGGTCGTCGAAGAGCGGCCGCGCCGCCTGGACACCGTTGTCGAACGCCACCAGGGGACCGTGAGCGTCCTCTGGTGTGACGGCCACGCCAAAGCCACGAAGCTGGACGCCCTGACCCGCAAGAACGTGTACCAGATCATGACCGCCTTCACCATCGAAGAGGACTGAACTCGTAACGGCCGCGCGTCGTTTTCTTGACACCCCCCTTCCCCTGCGTTATAATCCTAACCGTATTCTGGAGTGATGTCCGAGTTGGTCGAAGGAGCACGACTGGAAATCGTGTAGGCGGTTTAAACCCGTCTCGTGGGTTCGAATCCCACTCACTCCGTGGCGCAGCGGACGGTCGGCACAGAACGCGGCAGGGCCGCGCCCTGCAACGGGCGGCGGAACGGCCGCGTTTTTATTTTCAGGCTTGTTGCGCGCGGGCGGGGGGTAGCAAATGCATGACGTACGTCGACGCCACCATCTCGGTCGGATCGCCGGGATCCTGACCGCTGCGGCCCTCTTCCCGGCTGCCGCGCGCCCCGTCCTCGCGGCTCCCGCCGCGACCACCGCCGGGCGGCCGATGACCCGGGACGAGGCGCAGCGCCTGGTGCAAGCCTTCTTCCGCTCGTACGGGGTGCAGAGTCCCGGCCTGAACGCCAAGAACCTGGGAGGCGCCATGGTCGGCGAAGGGCAGGTCTTCTTCGAGTACCGGCCGCAGCGGCGTGACCTGTGGTGCGGGGCGCTGATCTACCGCTTCCGCGCGAAGCCGAAGCCGGGCGTGCTCGAAGCCTTCCGCGCCGAGGGCAAGGCGACGGACGCGGGCGGGGGCACGCTGGAGTACGACCCGGAGGGCGGAGGCCTGTATCTGAGCCGCGTCTACACCCGCACCGTCCCCGGAACACGCTTCCGGGCCGACATGGGGCGGCTGATCCAGGCGAGCAGGGTCTGGAGCGTCGAGGTGCTGCCGCGCGCCGCGGACCGCGCGTTCGGGCACGCTGCTCCGGGCGGCAGCGCCCGTACGCCCCCGCCCGGCGGCGCGGAAGAGGGCGCGGTTCTGGACGCCGCACGACGATCTCGGGACGACCTGCGGGCGGCCAAGCCTGGCGTCGCGTTCCAGGTGGATCATCTCAAAATAAAGGGCGATTGGGCGTACATCGACGCCAAGCCCCTGACGCCGGGATCGGCGGACGGGCCGGCTTACGCCTACCTGTCGGCGCTCCTGCGTAAGGAGCAGGGACGCTGGCGTGTCGTACAGGCGGCGGACCCGGCGGCGGACCCCGCGAAGGCGCGGGGGGCCATCCGGAAGCGCTTCCCGGCGGCCCCGCCCGACCTCTTCCCGCCCCCGTAAACGCCTTCGGGTGCCGGCGGCAAAGCACAGGAAAACCGGCCGAACATGCCGTATAATGCAGGCAGTCCCGGTTCCGCCAGAAGAAGAAGGAGAGAGCTGCGCCTTTGTCGCTGTCCGCCCCGCTTCGACCCGCCGCGCCTCCCCGTGGCGCGCGCGCGCGCAGGTCGCCCCGCCGCCTGCCGGTGTGGAAGCTTTTCGTCCTGACGTCGCTCCTGCTGCCGCCGATCCTGGCCGGCGGCGCGTCCGGCGCGTTCTACCTGCGCCTGCACCGGGAATCCCGTCAGGAGGCCCTGCGGACCCTGCCGCTCGTGACGGCGCCCGGCCCCGGGCACCGCATCCTCGTGCTGTCGCCGCACTGCGATGACGAGACACTCGGGGTCGGCGGCATGATCGCCGACGCGCGGCGCTCGGGCAGTGAGGTGACACTGGCCTTCCTGACGAACGGCGACGGCTTCCCGCTCGCTGCGGGACGTGCCCTGCGCGACCCCCACCTCTCCGCCGACGACTACATCCGGTTCGCCGAGAAGCGGCAGGAAGAATCCGTGGCGGCGCTGGAGGAATTGGGGGTGCCCGAAAGCCACGTCCGATTCCTCGGCTACCCGGACCGCGGCCTGGGAGCGCTCTGGGAAGAGCACTGGGACCCGTCGCGCCCGTTCCGCTCCCCCTACACGGACCGGACGCGCTCCCCGTATGCGCAGTCGTACACGCCGCGTGCCGCGCACTGCGGGGCTTCGCTGCTGGCGGACCTCCGCCGCCTAATGGAGACGACGCGGCCGACCGACATCTATGTTACGCACCCCGCCGACGACCATCCGGACCACGCCGCCGCCGCGGCCTTCGCTCAGGCCGCGCTCCTGCTGGCGCGCGACGGAGGCTCGGACTGGGCGCACCGGGCGCGGCTGCGCTACTACCTGATCCACCGGGGCGACTGGCCGCTGCCGCAGGGGCTCCGCCCCGAGGCGCCGCTGGTCCCGCCCGTGGGCATGCGGGCGCTGGACACCCGGTGGGAGGCGTACCCGATCTCCAAGCCCGCGCGCGAGGCCAAGATGCGGGCGCTGAAACGGTACCGGTCGCAGATGGCCGTCATGAGCCGTTTCCTGCACTCGTTCGTCCGGACGAACGAGCTGTACGGCGAGATGCCCGGGGGCTTCGCCGGGCAGGATATCGCCTGGGCGGCTCCGGATGCCACGCGAGACGACGTGCTGCGCGATATCGGGCCGTCTGCCGACCTGAGCGGGCTGTCCGTCCGCTGCGACGCCGACGCGCTCCGCATCCGCGTGAGGACGCGCGGGCGGCTGTCGCCGCGCGTCCGGTACACGCTTCTGTTGCGCACGCTCGGGGCGGACGGGAAACAGGCACGGTTCTTGACACTGCCGTTGCCCGTGAAGGAAAGCGCCCGGGACCGTGCTGATCTTCAGGCATCCGGTACGACGGTCATAGCGCGGGATAATGTCGCCGAGGCTATCGTTCCGATACGGTCGCTCTTCGTGGCGGGGCGGCGGCCGACCCGGGTGTGGGTGGCGGCCGAAACACGCTGGTCGCGTTTGCCGGTCGACCGCACCGGCGCCCGGCCTTTCACCCTGGAAGGCCCGGACGTCGCGAGCATAAAGGAGTAACGGTGGCAACAGGAACCGGGAACGGGACACGCGGCCACGATGTCGCCCCGCTGCAAGCGCAGAGTGAGCGGCGGCGGAACGGCTGGCGCCCGCGGTTCGGGGGCGTACTGCTGGCCCGCCGGGCGGGCGAACGCGAGGCCCTCCTGCTCGGACTGGTATGCGCCATCGACATGTACACCACGCTCTGGTGGGTGGTGACGGGGCACGCCGTGGAGGCCAACCCGCTCCTGGCCGCGACCCTCCAGACCCACCCGCTGGCGTTCGTGCTGGTCAAGTGCCTGTTCTGCCTGCCCGCGCTGATCCTCGCCCCGCGGCTGGCCCGGCGCCGCCCGGAATTCACCGTGTGGCTCCTGCGGGCCGTGATCGCCGCCTACATCGGCATCTACGTTTTCGCGATCCGCTGAACCGGCCTATCGGCCGCCGGCGAGGGCCGGGAAAAGGGCCGGTGCGCTGTCGACGCGCACTTCGTCCAGCCACACCTTGCCGTTCCCGTTGAACGTGACGACCGGCGACGACCGCGCCGCGTCTTTGGGAAGCTGCACGGCTCGCGAGAACGGCCGCCAGTCCCCCAGGTGGTCCCGGCGCGCTTCGACGGGCTCGCCGCCGTTCCCGTCCCCGCTTCGACCAGGGCCATCAGGACGGCAAGCGCCACCGACCAGCATCGCGCAACGTTTTTCCACAGCCTCATCGATGCGAACCTTTTTCCCGATGCGACGCGGGGCGGACGGACCGGGCCGGCAGGCGAAGGGCGCCTGCCGGCCCGGTCCGTGTCGCCGCGGGCGGGCGGTGTCAGGTGCCCTTCGCGGCCGAGAAGCGTTCTGCCACCTTGTCCCAGTTGACCGTGTTCCACCAGGCCTGAAGGTAGTCCGGACGCTTGTTCTGGTATTTCAGGTAGTAGGCGTGCTCCCACACGTCCACGCCCAGGATAGGCGTCTTGCCCTCCATCAGCGGCGAGTCCTGGTTGGGCGTGGAGATGACGGACAGGCTGCCGCCGTCCGCCACCAGCCATGCCCAGCCCGAGCCGAAGCGCTTCGCCCCGGCGTCGTTGATGGCGGCTTTGAGCTGGTCGAGCCCGCCGAACGCCTGCTGGATCGCCGTCGCCAGCGCGCCCGCCGGTTCCTTCGACCCGCCCGGGGTCATGATCTCCCAGAACATCGTGTGGTTGACGTGCCCGCCGCCGTTGTTACGCACGGCCGTGCGGATGCTCTCGGGCACCGACTCGATGTCCTTGAGGAGCTGCTCGGCGGATTTGTTCTGCAGGTCGGGCTGCTCCTTCAGCGCCGTGTTCAGGTTGTTGACGTAGGTCGCGTGGTGCTTGTCGTGGTGGATCTGCATCGTCTGGGTGTCGATGTGCGGCTCCAGCGCCTCGTACGGATAGGGCAGCGGCGGGAGCGTATGCTCGGCCATGGGTTGTTTTCTCCCCTTTGTTGGAATTCGTTGTCGCCGCGGGTGGTCCGCCGGCGACCGGAACCAGTATACCCCCGCCCCGGCGCGCGTCCGCCAGTACGGCCGGCTCGTTTTGCCGCCGCAGCTACGTGTTCTGATACAAAATCGACACGCTGTTCATTGTACTCTTGCGCTTGTGCCACCTCGAAAGAGTTCTGGATGCGTATATCGGCAATAGCCAGAGCGGGGCCAGGCCGGTTCCCGCGCCACCCACAACAGCATAACCGATTTGACAGAACCGGCTGACCCGTGTTATAATAGGAACATATTCAATTCGCGAAAGACCTGATGGCGACAGCTCCCGAAACGGGGCGGTCGCTTTTTCGTTTTTGGAGCGCGGGGAGGCAGTCGGTGCCTCTTCGCGCTTTTTTGTCGCCGGATTCGCGGAATCGCGCCGCTGCTTCGTCTAAGGATACGGGAGGGCGCGGTCATCGCCGAGTTGGAGCCGGACAACGAGCTGGTGCGCCGGGCGGTCGCGGGGGACACGGAAGCCTTCACGACGCTGTGCGACAGCCATCGGGCGCGCGTGTGGCGCATCGCCGCTTCGGTCGGCCACGCCGCTGACGCGGACGATCTGGCCCAGGAGGCGATAATCCGCGCCTACTGCGCGCTGGCGACGTACCGGGCCGACGCGCCGTTCGGCGCCTGGCTGTGCCGCATCGCGCTGAACGTCGCCCACGACTACCAGCGCTCGGCGTGGCGGCGGCGCATCGTGCTGTGGCCGCGCACGGCGCTCCCCGACGGCGGCGGGCCGGCCGTCGAAGCGCCGGCCGCGGCGGCGGAGCGGCGCGAGCTGCAGCGGCGGGTGCGTCAGGCAGTGGCCGCCCTGCCCGCCTCCCAGCGCGTGCCGCTCTGGCTGAGCTACTTCGAGGGCTTCACGCTCGCCGAGCTGGCGCTGCTGGAAGGGGTGCCGGAAAGTACCCTCCGAAGCCGCGTCCGCGCAGGCCTGCGGAAGCTGGAGCGGGCGCTCGCGGACCTTTTGGAAGACCCGGGCGAGGCTGCCTCGCCCGTAGACCGGGGGGAGGCGGCGGAACGGCGATGCCGAACGTGACGCGCAAAAACGTAAAAGACGTAGGAGGGGACGTGGGCCGGGAGCCGACCTTCAGCAATATGGAAACGCTGCTCCGGGACGCAGCAGGCTACGAACCGGAACGGGACGCGCCGGCCGGGCTCGTCGCGCGCGCCGTCGCTCGCCACCAGCACCGGGCGAGCCGCTTCTATGGCCGTGACTCCGACGCGCGGCACGGACGGGCGCTCACGCTGTGCGGCGGCGCCGCCGCCGCCGCGGCGGCCGCCGTCCTCGTCGTGGCTCTCGTTGGCCCGCCGGTCCGACCGGGCGATGCTCTCCGCCCGGTCCCCGAACGCTCTGCCGCGCGTGCGACGCGGGATCATCCGACAGGGTCCGCCGCCCCGGGGCCGCCGGCCGTCCCGACGGCCCCGGCGAAGACGGTCGCTTCCGCAGCCGGGACCGGAGCGCCGCCGCCCGTCGTGGGGGTTCACGATGAGCGCCGCCGGGTCGCGGCGACCCGGGCGCGGCGCAACAGCGTCCCGGCGGGCCATCGGCTCGGGCGCGGCGGCACTTCGGCCGGTCCACGACCTCGCATCGGGCGGACGCGTGCGTTAACGCGGCGGCGCCCCCCGCGCCCGGTTCCGGCCGCGCCCAGAGCCCGCTGGGAAGTACAGACGGTACAGGTGGAGAGCTACGGGGTGCTCGCTCCCGTCTTGCTGGCCCAGTCCGAGGAGAGCGAGACGACCCTGACGCCGGTCGTCGTGGACATACCGGTCTATGCCGACACCTACGCCGCGGCGGCAGGCGATGTTCGTCCCGCCGCCGCGGAAGCAAGCGATTTCGAGACGGAATGAGGAGGTTCGATCCGAGATGAAACGTGTTGTCTTTATCGCCGCCGCCGCCGCAGCACTGCTCCTCGGCGGATGGCCGCCGGCGCCGGCGCGGGCGCACGCCGAGACGCCGCGGACCATCCTGTATACCGAGAGGGCGGGTGCGGCGGCGTCCCTGGAGGCGAAGGTCGTGCGTGCGGCCGCCGAGGTGGCGGCGCTGGAGGCTCGCGCGGCGCGCTCGGCGGCGGAACGCGATAAGAAGACCGCGGAGCGCGACAGGAAGGCTTCCGAAGAGGCGAAGGTGCGCCTCCGGGAGCGCCGCACGGAGTTGTCGGCCCTGCGGGCACGGGCCGCAGAGGTGGGCAAGATGAACCGCCTGAGCGCGAGACTGTATAGCCCGCGGTGGGCCGGGGGCGACGTGCGCGTCAGTCTGGACTTCGGCGGCGGCGCGACGGTCCGCGACGCCCTCAAGGCGGCCCTGGACCAGGCCAAGCAGGAGTACGTCCTGGACGACGATCTGCCCGGCGACCGGAACGTCACCCTGAAGGTGCAGAACGCCCGCCTGGAGACCGTCCTCGACCTGCTCACCCAGACGGCCGGCGTCGGCTGGCGGCGTGAGGTGCGCGACGGGAAAACCGTGATCCGCGTCGGCAAGTCGATCCCGGCCGGGCAGTCGGGGCTCGCGGAGGTGCCGGTGCTCGGGAACCTGCCGATCGTGGGCGACCTGTTCCGGAACCGCGACAACCCGGCCAAGCTGCCCGACGTGTCGGTCTCCCTTCCGTACACGTCGTACGTCCTGAGCAGGACGGAGCAGCGCTCGACCTTCACCTGCCCGCACTGCAAAGGCCAGACGACCGTGGTGCGGCGGAACCAGCAGCCGAAGTGCCCGACGTGCACCCGGATGTTCGAGCCCGGCTGGAAGTTCTGCCCCGCCGACGGGACCAAACGGCCGCCCACTCCGGGAGCCTGGAGGTTCTGCCCGATGTGCGGCAAGACGGTCCGGATGGAGCAAGGTCTGGTCCCGGCCCCGCAGGAAAATATCGTCACCTTCGGCGACACGCGCACAAAATTCTCGATCAGCACGCCTGCCCCGCACGCCCCCTGATCGCCGCCCGGCTGCCAGGCGCGACCCCGCTTGGCAGCCGGGCGTGTGCCCTCCATCCGACCGCTTGCGACCCTCCCCCGTGGCGCGTCCATAACCGCCTCCAGCTTGACAAAGCCCGCTATTTCCTGTAAAATACTGATAGAACATTCGTGTGTCGAGAGCCTCTTTTGGACGCATTTCAGGTGCGCGCGAAGGGGTTTTTCCGTGGACCCGTTGCCCCCGTTTTTTGCCCGCGGCAATTGTGCAGGCAGGCCCATGGTCTGCCGGGTGTAGCGACGAACTGACCCTGTGTATGGAGAACCGGACCCGATGATCGAAGACCCTTCCCTTTCCCCGCTCCCGTCCAACGAAGTGCGGATCGACATCTCCGACGAGATGCGCACGTCGTACCTGGGCTACGCGATGAGCACCATCGTTTCCCGCGCGCTGCCCGACGTGCGCGACGGCCTCAAGCCCGTGCAGCGGCGCATCCTGTACGCCATGCGCGAACTGGGCCTGTCCCCCTCGTCCCGCCACCTCAAGTCCGCCAAAGTCGTCGGGGAGACGATGGGTAACTACCACCCGCACGGCGACCAGGCGCTGTACCTGACGATGGTGCGCATGGCCCAGTCGTTCTCGCTCCGTTACCCGCTCGTGGACGGGCAGGGCAACTTCGGCAGCGTCGACGACGACCCCGCGGCCCACATGCGCTACACGGAGGCGCGCCTGACGCCGCTTGCGATGGAGATGATGGAGGACATCGAGAAGGACACCGTCGACTTCATCCCCACCTACGACAACGAGCGGCGCGAGCCCTCGGTCCTTCCGGGCAAGTTCCCGAACCTCCTGTGCAACGGCGGGTCGGGCATCGCCGTCGGTATGGCCACCAACCTGCCGCCGCACAACCTGCGCGAAGTCTGTGACGCGGTCGGCTACCTGATCGACCACCCGGACGCCACGTTCGAGGAGCTGATGCGCTTCATCCCCGGGCCGGACTTCCCGACCGCGGGCCTGATCCTGGGCACCAAGGGCATCAAGGCGGCCTACGCGACCGGGCGCGGCCAGGTGACGATGCAGGCCAAGACGACCATCGAGCCGATGGACAACGGCAAGAACGCCATCGTCATCACCGAGCTCCCCTACCAGGTCATCAAGTCCCGGCTCATCGTGCAGATCGCCGAGCTGGTCAAGGAGAAGAAGGTCGAAGGCATCACGGCCATCGACGACTTCTCCGACAGGAACGGGATGCGCGTGGTCGTCGAGCTGCGCCGCGACGTGATGCCGCAGAAGGTGCTCAACTACCTGCTCAAGCACACGCCGCTGCGGCTCAACTTCGGCGTCATCCTGCTCTCGCTCGTCGACGGCGGGCGCGGGCCGCGCACGCTGCCCCTGCCGAAGCTTCTGCAGGAGTACCTGGACCACCGGCGCATCATCATCACGCGCCGCACGCGCTTCGAGCTGAACCGGGCCAAGGCGCGCGCCCACATCCTGGAGGGGCTGCAGGTCGCCGTCGAGTTCCTGGACGAGGTGATCCAGATCATCCGCGCCTCGAACACCGGCGAGATCGCCCGGAGCCGGCTGATCGAGCGGTTCGCCTTTTCGGGCATCCAGGCCGACGCCATCCTGAACATGCAGCTCCGGCAGCTCACGGGGCTGGAGCAGGAGAAGATCGAGGGCGAGTTCAAGGAGCTGCTCAAGGAGATCGCCCGGCTCGAAGACATCCTGTCCGACCCGCGCCGCGTGGACGCGATCGTCAAGGCCGACCTCAAGTACCTGCGGGACAAGTTCGGCGACGACCGGCGCTCGCGCATCATCCCCACCGAGGCCGAAGAGATCAACATCGAGGACCTCATCGCCGACGAGGAGATGCTGATCACGATCACCAAGGACGGCTACATCAAGCGGCTCGCGCTCGACACGTTCCCCAGCCAGAAGCGCGGGGGTAAGGGCCGCATCGCGGGCAAGACCAAGGAGGAAGACACCTTCGAGCACTTCTTCCGGGCCAGCACCCACGACTACCTGCTGTTCTTCACGGACCGCGGGCGCGTGTACCGGTTGAAGGCGTTCGAGGTGCCGCAGTCGTCGCGGCAGGCGATGGGCACGGCCGTCGTCAACCTGATCCAGATCCAGCCCGACGAGCGCATCACGGCGACGGTCCCGATCCGGGACCTGCGCTCCGCCGAGGGCTTCCTGCTGATGGCGACCGAGCGCGGCGAGATCAAGCGCACCAAGATCGGCGAGTACGCCAACCTGCGCGCGAACGGCCTGATCACGTTCGACCTCAACCCGAACGACGCCCTGAAGTGGGTCAAGCACACGACGGGCGACGCCATGGTGGTCATGACGACCGTCAAGGGCATGGCGATCCAGTTCGCGGAGGACGGCGTGCGTGCCTCGGGCCGGGCGTCCGGCGGCGTGCGGGGCATCATGCTGGACGGCCCCGACGACCGCGTGGTCGCCGTGGACCTGGTCCCCGAGGGCAATTCCGAGCTTCTGGTGGTCAGCGAGAAGGGGCTGGGCAAGCGGACGCCCATGAGCGCCTACCGGACCCAGAGCCGCGGCGGCAAGGGCTTGAAGACCATGAACCTGACCGACAAGACCGGCAGCCTGGTCGCCGCCTGTGTGATCCAGCGCGAGAACCAGGACAGCCTGCGCCTCGTCATCGTCACCGAACAGGGCATCGGCATCCGCATGACGGTCTCCGAAGTCAAGACGACCGACGGCCGCTCCACGCAGGGCGTGCGGCTCATCAACATCGCCGACGGCGACCGCGTCCGCACCGTCGAGCAGATCGACGTGTCCAAGAAGGACGCCGAGATCAACGGCGACGAGTAGCAAGCGCGGACCCGATGAAAGAGGGCGCGGCAGCAACGCTGCCGCGCCCTCGCTTTGTCGGTGGGACGGCAGGCATGGCCGGAACCTCGTCGCCGTTTTTCCGTCGGCCGCGTGGCATTGGCTGCCAGGCTCAAAGCCCGTGTGCCCGCCCCCGCCGGCTGGGTACTATTAGGATGGATAGGAACCTTAAGACCCATGATCAGACTTTCCAAAGACGAACTTCGACGGCAGCGGCGCGCGCGCGGGCGCGCGCTGCTGGCGGCTATCGCTTGCGGCGGCGCCGTCGCCGCCGCCTTCTATGCGGCCCGCTCGCGCGCCGCCTCGCCCGCGCCTGCGCCGGCGTCTGCACCCGCTTCGGCGCCGAAGCCCGTGCAGACGGGTGAGGCGGCGCTGGGCGACTGGACCACCGACGCGCCGGGCGTGCGGCGCCGCATCACGACCAGAGAGCTTGCCAAGCCGTTCGCCACGCCTTCGGTGGACAACGGGCCGCGCATGGTGCCGCGGCCAGCCGGCGCTCTGCCCCAGGCGCCGGCCGGTTTCAAGGTGGAGGAGTTCGCCGCCGGGCTGAACAACCCGCGCGTCATCCGCGCCGCGCCCAACGGCGACCTGTTCGTCGCCGAAAGCAGGCCGGGTCAGATCCGGATGCTCCGAGACGCGGACGGCGACGGCAAGCCCGAGATGAACCAGGTGTTCGCTACCGGGCTGCGCCAGCCGTTCGGGATCGCGTTTTATCCGCCCGGTCCTGCTCCCACGCACGTCTATGTCGCCAACACGGACTCGGTCGTGCGCTTCCGCTACGTGAACGGCGACACGAGCGCGCGCGCGACCGAGGAGATGATCGTCGACAACATTTCCGGCGGCGGGCAGCTCCGGGGCGGCGGGCACTGGACGCGCGACATCGCCTTTTCCCGTGACGGCCGCAAGATGTACGTGTCGGTCGGGTCGCGTTCCAACGTCATGGAGCGGCCGGAACTGGAGGCGGTCGAGGAGCGGCGGGCGCGCATCTTCGAGTACACGCCGGACGGCAAGAACGAGCGCGTGTTCGCCTGGGGCATCCGCAACCCGGTCGGCATCGCCGTTCACCCCGTGACGGGCGACCTGTGGACCTCGGTGAACGAGCGCGACGGGCTCGGCGACCATCTGGTGCCGGACTACGTGACGCGCGTGCAGGACGGCGGCTTCTACGGATGGCCGTGGTACTACATCGGCCCCAACCAGGACCCGCGCCACGAAGGCAAGCGGGCCGACCTGCGGAGCAAGGTGCTGGTGCCGGACGTGCTGCTCCAGTCGCACTCCGCCTCGCTCGCGATGACGTTCTACGACGGCCGCCAGTTCCCCCGCGACTACCAGTACCACGCCTTCGCCGCCGAGCACGGGTCGTGGAACCGGGCGCGCCGGACGGGGTACAAGGTCGTCCGCATCCCGATCCGCGGCGGCCGGGCCACCGGCGAGTACGAGGACTTCCTGACCGGCTTCGTGACGCCGGAAGGCAACGTCTGGGGCCGCCCCGTGGGCGTGACCGTGGGCAAGAACGGCGCGCTGCTGGTGAGCGATGACGGCGCGAACATGATCTGGCGCGTTTCGTACGTGGGCACCAACCGGACGGCGAATACCGCTCGCTAACGTCTTCGGCGAAAACCTGACGGGCCGCGGCGATCATGATCGCCGCGGCCCGTTCTGCATCACGCCGCCGGGCATCCCGGGGCGGCCCCTGCACCCGCGACCTTGACACCCGGAGCGAGCAGGGGTAAACTGAAGACGGGATTGTGAAATTGCGCACAGACGAACGGGGACGGCTATGAGCATTCTGGCGACCGAACTTCCTACCGCGCTGCAGACGCGCCGCGCCGGCGAGAGCGACATCTCCGACATCGCCGACAGGGTCTTCGCGGGCGAACGGCTGAACCGGGAAGAAGGCCTGCGCCTGTTCCGACACCCCAGCCTGCTGGACCTCTCGCTCCTCGCCGACCACGTGCGCCGGCGGAAGAACCCCGAGCGGCGCGTGACCTACATCGTCGGGCGCAACGTCAACTACACCAACGTCTGCTGGGTGCGCTGCAAGTTCTGCAACTTCTACCGCAAGCCGGGCGAAGACGGCGGCTACGTCCTGCCGCGCGAGACCATCTTCCAGAAGATCCAGGAGATGGTGGACGTCGGCGGCGTCGAGGTCCTGATGCAGGGCGGCCTCAACCCCAAGCTCAAGATCGAGTGGTACGAGGACCTGCTGCGCGCCATCAAGGAGCGTTTCCCGGGCGTCATCCTGCACGCCTTTTCGCCCGCCGAACTGATCTACGTCAAAAACATCAGCAAGCTGTCGATGGCCGAAACGCTGACGCGGCTGAAGGCGGCGGGCCTGCACTCGGTCCCGGGCGGCGGCGCCGAGATCCTGGTCGACCGTGTGCGCGACTTCATCTCCCCGTACAAAGACACCGCCGAGGAGTGGCTGGACTGCATGCGCGTCGCCCACCAGGTCGGGCTCCACACGTCGGCGACCATGATGTACGGCTCCGTAGACACCTTCGAGGACCGCGTCGAGCACCTGCTCAAGCTGCGCGACCTGCAGGACGAATCGCTCGAACGCTACCCCGCCCACTTCCGCGCCTTCATCGCCTGGAACTACCAGCCGGACGGCACCGAACTCGGCGGCGCGCGAGCGAGCGGCTTCGACTACCTGCGCACCATCGCCATCGGGCGCATCCTGCTCGACAACTTCCCGCACGTCCAGGCGTCGTGGGTGACGCAGGGGCCGAAGGTCGGGCAGATCAGCCTGCAATACGGCGTGGACGACTTCGGCTCGACGATGATGGAAGAGAACGTCGTTTCCGCGGCCGGCTGTGTCTTCACGGTCCCGATCGAGGAGATCGAGCGCCTGATCCGCGACGCGGGCTACGAGCCGCGACGGCGCAACACGCGCTACGAACTTCTGGACTGATCCGCGGGGCTTTACGGCCAGAAAGAGGTGCCGACGCAATGACGCGAGTCGGGGCGCGCGACGCGATCAAGTCCTTCTTCCTCGACCAGCCCGCGGCAGGGAGCGGCGCCCGCGCCGGATTTCCCTACGCCAAAGCCGCCGCCGTCGGCGTCCTCGTCTTTCTCCTGACGTTCTCGCGCAAGCCGTCATCGGTCCTGGTGCCGCAGTTCTGGGCCGAAGACGGCGCTGTGTTTTTCGCGCAGGCACGCGAGATCGGCCTCGGGTCGCTCCTGACCCCGCAAGCCGGCTACTACAACACGTTCACCCGGCTGGCGGCCCTGTTCGGAAACGGCGTGCCCGTCCCGTTCGCGCCGCACTACTACCTCCTCGTCTCCGTCGGCGTCCTGTTGTTTATCGTGGGCTACCTGTTTTCGCGCCGACTGCACTTCCGGCATCCGACGTTGATGGCGCTCTGCCTGGGGCTCGTGCCCCACGACGGCGAGGTGTTCCTCACAGCGCAGGCGTCCAACTTCTATCTCGGCCTTGCGCTCGCGCTGTTCCTGGTTTCAGACCCGCCTGCGTCCAGGTGGCAGCATGTTTGCGACGTCGTGATGATCGTGTTGGCGGGTCTCACCGGGCCGTTCTCGCTCATCTACCTCCCGCTCTTCGTCTTGCGGGCGGCGCGCGAGCGCGGCGCACCGGCGCTAAAGGTGCGCGCGTTCCTGGTCGGTACGGCGGGCCTCCTCCAACTGGTGCAGATGCACGCCGTCCGGCTGGAGGCGAAGGAGTTCGGTCTCGACCCGCGCGAGATGCTGGAGATCCTGGGCACCCGGTTGCTGACCCCACTGCTCACGGGACCGACCGGGTTTCTGCCGACCTACCGTTGGCTGCTCGGCATCTACATGGTAGCGCTTCTGGCGCTTCTGGTGCAAACGTTCCGGAGGGGAAGGAACCACCAGGCCCTGTACCTCCTGGCCGCCGGAGTCTCGGTCGTGGCGGCGACCCTTTACGTCTTTCGGGGCGCCCCCGAAGACCTGCTGTATATCGCCGCCGGGGACCGCTTCTTCTTTATACCGCTGGTGTCCGTGCTCTGGTGCCTCGTGCAGGCGCTGGAGACGAAGGACTGGGTCCGACCATTTGCGGCAGTGCTGATCAGCCTCTGTGCGGTCCGGACGGTGGGCCAGCCGAGCAGCGGCTTTGTCGTCCTGGAAGACCTGGATTGGGCGGAAGCCAGCCGGTGTATCGATGGCCCGGCCCCTTGCAAGGTCCCGATCAACCCTCGGGGCTGGTACATCCCCTACCGCCCGCGCGACCGCGAACCGTCACCAGAAGCGGGGCACGGCGTTCGGTCGAACCCGGACACAACCGATCACGTGCCCGAGCAACAGGAAGAACAGCAGGTCCGGCCAGTTTTCCGCCAGAGCGAAAACGAAGTAGGCGTCCAGGGGCGTGTGAAGGCAGGCCTTTAGCAGCCACAGCAGACAGGCGATGACCCGCGAGCGGGAGACCACAACGGCCGCACTCGGCCCGCGCCTCGACAGCGCCCACAGCAGTGACAGGTGCAGGATCCCCCACATCGTCCCTTCCATGGCGCCGGCCAGAGCCGCCCGAAACACCCAGTCTCCAAGTCTGCCCCATGCAACGATGAACGGCCACGGGGGAAGGACAGGCGGAAGATCTGACAGGCCCGAGGCGAGCGTCGAAGTCACCTTCCACGCTACCCAGAAGAGACCGTAGAGCGTGAGCAGGTTCTTGAAGAGGTTTTTATCTTCGTCGTGCATCGTGCGCTGGCCGCTCTCATCCCTCGTTTCCCAGAAACATCAGGGTCTCGCCGGTCGGCAGCCCGGAGATCGTGAGTGCGGTTCCGCCGGGTCGGACCGGCACCGTCCTCCGCAGGCCGTCCCAGCCGTAGATCTCGACCTTGCTGGTGCCGCGCGGCAGGTCCGCGATGGCGAAGGCGTCTCCGGTGCGGTCCGTCCATGCGGGGCGGTTCTGCCAGACCCAGAGGGTTCTGCTCCGGCCCCGCAGGACGAAGACGCCCGCCTTCCGGGGGTCGCGGGAGACGAACTCCATGCCTTCCGCCAGCTTCAGAACCATCTGCAAGACCCGGCCGCGCGCCGTCGGGGTCCACGGGTCGAGCGCGGTGCTCATGCCGAACTCGCGGTCGCGGCGCGTGTCGTTGAACAGATTCCACGGGAACGCGAGCGCCGTCACCCCGGTCTTGCCGTCGCCGCCCACCACGCCCAGGTTGTCCCAGAGCCCGGTCAGGAACCCCTTCGCGGCGTCGGCTTCGGTCATCCGCGGCCTCGCCCTGTCGTTGGGGCCGCGCAGCTTGTAGTTGAACTCGGTGGCGTAGAAGCGGATGTCCCGCGTGACGCCGCAGGCGCGCTTCACGTCGTCGAAGTTGCTCTGCGCGGACGACGTGTACCGGCCTTCCATCGGCGCGTAGTCCACGTCGTAGTAGGTGTGCAGGTCGATGCCGTCGAGCTTTCCCGCGTTGAGGAGGGGCGCGATCACCGGCCCCAGCCCGTCGAGCTTGTAGTCACCGAAGGCGTTCGCGTTCTTGAAGCCGCCGGGCACGACCCGCAGCGTCCGGTCCGCGCCTTGCACGCCGTCGGCCAGCCCTTCCAGCGCGTTGCGGTAGGCGGCCGGGCCGAGACCGGGGATAGCGTTCTTGGCGCCCAGACCGGTCCCCTCCGGCTCGTTCATGGCGCTGTAGACGCGCACGCCCCACCCCGTCACCCGGTGCTCGCGCGCCCACGTCCCGCCCGGCCGGTACCGCTCGGCGAAGGCGCGTCCCAGCGCCTGCCACTGTGCCCGGGTCCCGAAGCCGATGTTCTTGTAGTAGTCCGCGTAGTACTCGAACAGGATCACGGGCGTGATCCCGTGACGGTGCGCCTCGGCCATCACGGCGTCGAGGACCCGCGGGTTGGGCCGACCCCAGTCGTTGGCGACGAGGTACACGCTCGGGTAGACGTTGACGCGGCACATCTTCGCGCCCGCCGCGTTCAGCGCCCTGAACTGTGCGAGGACGCCGGGATACACCTCGCCGTTCGTGAAGTTCCCACCGCCCATGAACCGCTCCACGAGGTTCCTGTCCTTCCTGCGCGCCGGCGCGGCGCCGCGACCGCTGCGGCACGTCCCGCCGCGGCGAAAGTGCCCGGCGCCCGGCCCCTACCGCATCGAGGCGGGCTGGAGCGCGACCGTCACCGTGTCGCGCTCGGTGAACGTGAGGCCCGAGCGGAAATCGAACTCGACCGTCTGCCGCGGACCCGCGCGCAGGAAGCCGCGCAGGAGCCGGTCGGAACGGACGACGCGGTCGGGCCCGGTCACGGTGAAGTGGAACTGCACGTCGCCGCCTATCGGCTCGCCGCCCTTGTTGACGGCGCGTATCCGCACGATGCCGCGGGGCAGGTGGGGATAGGTCTCGATCACCCGCGCGTCGATCTGCCGGAGCTGGGCCTGGGACGGGTTGACGGTCCCGGCGCGGCCTTTCGCCGCGTTGTCCTCGCCGACGGACTTCCAGCGGCCGCCCGAACGCACGTGGACTTCGTTGGTGAAGCGGTGGACGCGGACCGGCGCCCCCCGCAGCCGGTCCTCGTGCCACGGTGTCGGCCACACCAGAAGGAGGAACAGGACCGCGAGCAGCGGGAGCGCAGCGGCGGCGACCGTTCGTGCGCGGGCGGTGGTCAGGAGCTTACCGGATGACCCCGACACGCGGGATGGGCCAGAAGACGAACCGGGCGCGTCCGACGACCCGCGTGCGGTCCAGCGGCCCCCAGACGTGCGAGTCGCGCGACTGGTTGCGGTTGTCCCCCAGCATGAACAGTTCGTTCGGCCCGACGACGGTCGGGTGCATGTTGTAGCCGGGGTCCTCGCGCGTGTAGGGTTCGACCAGGGGCTTGCGGTTGATAAGCGTCTGGCCCGGCGTGATCGTCACGGGCTCGCCCTGCCGGCCCACCGCGCGCGCGATCTCGTCTTTCTCGACGCGGCGCGTGCCCCCGACCAGTATGTGGTCCGGGAAGAATTTCACCGACTCGTCGGCGCCGAGGTTCAGGTGCGTTCGGACGTATTCGTGCGGCGTGCCGCTGTAGTCATCCGTGTCGATGATCTCGTCGCCGATCTGGATCCGCGCCGACCGGACCTCGATGGTGTCGCCGGGCAGCGCGATCAGGCGCTTGATGAAGTCGATGCCGTCGATGTTCTCGTCGGTCGCGGCGGGCGGGGCGTTGAAGACCACGACGTCGCCGCGGCCGGGTTCCTGCACGCGATAGGTCATCTTGTCCACGATCAGACGGTCGCTCTCGATCAGCGTCGGGCGCATCGACGCCGACGGGATGTAGAACGCCTGCGCGACGAACGGGCGCACCAGCAGGAAGGCCAGGATCAGGACGAAGTTGATGGTGTCGCACGTTTCCGAGACGGCCCGCGCCCAGGGCTGGTCCGCCTTGGCGAGGGCGATCCGCAGCAGGGTGAAAGCGGTCACGATCAGCACGACATAGAGCGGGCTGATGTTGGCGATCTGGTCGGTTATCGGTTGTGTTTGCATTGCGTTAGGGACGAGGGATGAGAAGGGAGGAGCGAGAACGAGTGGCGTGGCACCTGTTTCTCTTCACCCACCCCTCATCCCTCGTCTCTCATCCCGGTTTCGAGCGGCAGCGTGATCGTAAAGCGCGAGCCACGGTTGAGTTCGCTTTCCGCCTGCACGGTTCCTCCGTGGGCTTCCACGATGTGCTTTACGATGGAAAGGCCCAGGCCGGTTCCCCGGGTGCCGCCCGTGCCCTCGCCGGAGCGGAAGCGGCGCGCCCGGTCGGCGCGCCAGAACCGCTCGAAGATACGCGGCAGGTCCTCGGACAGGATGCCGATGCCCGTGTCGGCGACCGAGACGGCGACCCGTTCCGCGTCCGGGCGTATTTCGACGGTCACGGTCCCGCCCGACGGCGTGTATTTGATGGCGTTGTCGAGCAGGTTGAAAAGCACCTGCGAGACCTCGTGCTCGTCGGCGGTAAGGTAAACGTGGGGAGCGGGCGCGACGACGACCGAAACGCCCCCCCGTTCGGCCTGGGCCGCCAGACGCGCCGCCACATCGGCCACGAGGGCGGAAAGGTCGAACGGGGTCCGCTCCCGCTCGGTCGATTCCGCCTGCGCCAGTTCCAACAGGTCTTCCGAAAGGCGGACCAGGCGGTCCGCCTCGCGCAGAATCGTCTCCAGGAATCGGGGCGCGACGTCGGGGTCCCCCGCCGCGCCGTCCAGCAGCGTTTCGGCGGTCGCCCGGATGGAGGCGAGCGGCGTGCGCAGCTCGTGGGAGACGTTGGCGACGAACTCGGTCCGGACGGTGCGCAGACGCTCGACCTCGGTACGATCCTCCAGAACGAGCAGCGTGTCGCCGCCGCCCGGGAGCAGCACCCCCCGGACGCGCAGGACCCGCTCGCGCGGCCCGACGGTGCGCACGTCGATCTCGTCGCCGGCGTCACCGCCGGAGCGGAGCCGGTCGTCCAGATCGACGACCGCCATGAGGTGCGTCGCTTCCAGCAGGGTCTGCCCCAAAAGGTCGCAGGCGTCCGGGGCGCAGGCGCTGCCGAGGATGTCGCACGCGGCGGCGTTGGCGGCGCGGATGCGCCCCTCCCCGTCCACCACCAGCACGCCTTCGGGAACCGCCTCCGCCATCCGCAGCACGGCTTCGAGCGCCTCCCCGTCCGACGCCGGCGGTCCGCCTTCGACGTCCCCTTTCCGGCGCGCCCCGCCGCGCCGCGGCATCCACATCAGGTTGATCGGTCCGGAAAGCATTGCTTAACCCTTGAATTTGTAGCCGATGCCGCGGACGGTGAGCAGGTACGTGGGTTTCCCGGGGGTAGGCTCGATCTTTTCGCGCAGCCAGCGGATGTGCACGTCGACCGTCCGGTCGTCCACGAACGTGTCCTGCCCCCACACGCGGTCGAGGAGGGTCTGGCGGTCGAAGACGCGCCCGGGGTGCCGGGTGAGCAGCGTCAGCAGGTCGAACTCCTTGCGCGACAGCGTGAGCAGGTCGCCCCGCAGGCGGGCCTCGCGCTTCTCGTGGTCCACCACGAGGTCGAGATCGCCGGCCACGGAAAGCGGCGGCAGGTCTTCGCCGCCGGCCCGCCGCAGCAGCGCCCGCACGCGCGCCATCAGCTCGCGCATCCCGAACGGCTTGACCAGGTAGTCGTCGGCGCCCAGTTCCAGCCCGTGCACGCGGTCCGCCTCCGCGACGCGCGCCGTGAGCATCAGGATCGGCACGCGGCTGGTCTGGCGCAGCAGGCGGCAGACCTCGAAGCCGCTCCCGGACGGCAGCATCACGTCCAGGATGACCAGATGGGGTTCCTCCGCCCGGAACAGCCGCAGCGCCTCCTCGGCGTCGGCCGCCACCAGGGGCGTGTGGCTCTGCATCTTCAGGTTATAGCTGACGGCTTCGGCGATCGCGGGCTCGTCGTCTACCACGAGGATTTTCATCACGCCGGCACCCTTCCCCGCCGCGCGGGCGTATTCCTTTTGCTGCAATTGGCTTGACATTCGGTCAGGTTGTAACTACAATCTTCCTCGTACCCGGAGGAAAACGACCGTGCAGGACGCGACGCCGTCGAGACTCGCGCCGAGGCCCGCCAAACCCGGCAAGGACAAAGATTCCAAGAAACAGAAGGGGCTCGCCGCGGAGGTCGCGGCGCTTCGCGTCGACGTAGACGCTTTGAAGACCGAGCTGCGGGCGCGGGGCGGGAAGCTGCAAGCCGCCCCGTCCGCCGAAGCCGACGCCATCGAAGCCCACCTGGAGGGCGAGCTGTCCGCCTCGACCGACGCCTCCGTGCTGTACGCCTTCGCGTACCGGGCCGACGGCTCCGGCACGACGGTCACCGGGTCGCGCCACGTGTGCCCGTTGCCCGAGATCCTGCGCGCGGGGGACGACCGGGTCGCCCGCATCGGCTACGCGCTGTCCTCGGTGCCCAAGGTCGCCCTGGTGCGCTCGCTGCTGACCGAGGGGCCGCAAAGCGCGGCCCAACTGGGCGAGAAAGCCGGCCTGTCCACCGGTTCGTTATACCACCACCTGCGCGAGCTTGCCCACGCCGAGGTCATCCACCAGACCGGCCGCAACCGCTACGGACTGACCGCTCTGGGCCAGCACGCCGCGCTGCTGCTGTTCACGCTCGCGTCCTGACCTAACCCCCCTTCCCCCTTCCCTGACAAGCCGCTTCGCGGAGGGAAGGGGGAGCCAGTCACCACCTCCTGGCGATGCTCCGCGCGAAGGGTGGGGCAGAAGGGGCGTGTGGTGCAACTCGCGTAGCCATCGCCTCTGGCTCCCACTGCGTCGCTGCGCTCCTTGCGCCTCCGCGAAGCGGCTTGGCAGGGAAGGGGGGTGGGTCACGTCAGCATCAGGTACGGATTTTCCAGGATCTCGCGGACCCGGGCCAGGAAGGCGGCGGCG
>CADCTO010000024.1 GCA_902805585.1 uncultured Armatimonadota bacterium
GACGTAGACGTTCCCGTTGTGCGCTACCACGAGGTCGTTCCCGCGGAAGCCGTCCGCCACCGTCTTCGCCTTGCCGTTCGCGTCGTAGGCGAGCACCTTCTGCGCCCCGGCCGCGACCGCGTACAGCCGTCCGTCGGGGCCGAACGCCTGCCCGTCCCCCTTTCTGGAATCGGCCAGGAACACGCCCACCTTCCCGTCCAAGCCGATTTTGAAGGTTTTGCCGGCGGGCACGTCGTTGAAGAACACCTCGCCCCGGGCGTTGACCGCCGCCCCTTCCGTGGACCGGTAGCCCTCGGCGGCGACCTTCCAGCCTTCGCCGGGCGCGAGGATGGCGTTCAGCATCCCGTTCCGTGTCTGTCCGGCCTTCACCGGCTGCGGCCAGTCCTTCCACAGCCAGCGCATGGCGTCGGGGAACAACTCCGTGCCGTGCCTACCGTCGTGGCCCCCTTCGCCCCACGCGTGCCGCACTTCGTAGCCGGCGAACGTGAGCGCGCGCTCCATCATCTGGTTCGCCATCCACCAGTCGCCGCCGTAGATGTTGAGGTCGTTGGAGCCGCCCTGCAAGAACACGCGAAGGGGCTTGGGCTCGTACTTGCGGATGAGCGTGGGGTACCGGTCGCCGCCGCGCAGGCCCACGTAGGTGCCGATCGTGCTGAACACCCGGGAAAAGGCGTCGGGCCGCTCCCACGCGGCCGTGAACGCCGCGATGGCGCCGCTGCTCGACCCGCCGATGGCCCGGTCGTTGCCGTTTTTCGAGAGCCGGAGTGCGCGGCCGTCGGTGGCCTTCTTCGTCTCCACGTCCGGTAGGAGTTCTTCGAGCAGGAACCGGGCGTAGTCGTCGCCCAGCCCGTCGTACTCCAGGCTCCGGTTAAACCGGTCCAGCGCGGCGTTGCCGTCCGCCGCCCGGACGCGCCCGTGCATCACGAACACGCCGATGGTGACGGGCATCTCCTTTTTGTGGATCAGATCGTCGAACACGGCGGGCGCGTTCCATTGGACGCCGTCCTGGTTCACGTACACGCAGGCGGGCCTGTCCGGGGTGTACTGCGCGGGCACGTACACCCAGTAGTCGCGAAAGGTGCCGGGGAAGATCTTCGACTGCTCGAAACCGAACTTGAGCACCTCTCCTTTAGGAACGGCCGCCTGCGCCTGCGCGCTGGGCTGGGCGCCCGCCGGCTGCGCCGAAACCACAACCATTGAAAGAAGCAGTGCGAGTGACGTATAGTAGGTTTTCATGATGTATATCCTGTGAGGTGCGCAGCAGGTATCCGGTGTGCGTTGCGACACATTGAGCCATCAGATGCGGGGCTACTCTGAAACCGAACGGGTCTGTAGCACGAGCAGGCATTCCCGTGCCGCAACATGGACCTCTTCGTTCCGGGCTGCCAGCCCTCGCCCTTCCGCCAGCGGTTGGACGTGGCAGATAGCTTCGCCCCCACCCGCCTCTTTGAGTCCCGCGAGGACGGCCAGAACCAGGCTCGCGTTGTAGCCGGACAACTCGCCGCACAGGTGTCGCCACTGGCGCCGGTCGAGCAGGTAACCATCGTCCGGACTCAGGCGCAACAGCAGACGGATGAGTAGCGCTTCCAGGCGGGGGCGGGCCGGGCTAGCATACTGCGTTTCCCGATGCCACAGGTCGGTGACGACGCCGATGCTGCGCAGGTCATCCATCTCCACCAAGCAGCCGGTGGTTGCTCTGGTCACCGTGGAGAACCGGAAGAACGGCAGCATCAGGACGTGCCTGCTTCGGCCCATGCAGCGATAAAGGCGCGCTGGGATGGGCTGAGTCGTCTACAAACCGGGCACCGCGCCTGCACGCGCGACTGTGCTTCGGCCAAGCTCAATCCCTGGTCAAAATAAAAAGGGTGCAGCACCGTACCTGTCCGCCCGATGCCCATCATACAATGAACGAGCAGAGGGTGCCCCTCTTTTTGCGCACTGTGAATGAAGTTCAGGATTTCCCGGGCTTGCGCATGGGTCGGCGCCGCATCATCCGGCACGGGCACGTGAAACAGACGAACGTCCAGCGCGCTCAAGAGGGCCGATGTGATCTCCGGCAGGAACGTCAACGGGTCCTCGGTCAGCGTCAAGATGGCACGGATGCCCTGCGCGTGCTGCGCGCGGATGTCCGTCTCGAAGAACGGCATCTCGCTCGCGGCCAACTTGCCCGGTTCGATCCACGAGAACTGCATCCGCTTATGCGCCGGTGAGCGGCGTGGCGGGGGGGCGCTTGCCGCGCCGGAAGAAGGTGTCGCGGCGAAGCTCGCCCCGGCCGAAGATGCCCTGCGGGCGCACGATCATCAGGATGATGAGCAGCAGCGCGTACGTCACCAGGCGGTACTGGTCCAGGCCCTGAACCGAGCCGAGCGAGGAGCGCAGGACTTCCGGCAGGGCGGTGAGCAGGACGGCGGCCAGCACGGAGCCGGTGATGGAGCCCAGACCGCCGAGGACGACCATGGTCACGAAGTCGAACGAGCGGACGAAGCCGAAGGAGGTGGGCGACAGGGTGAACTCGTAGTGGGCGTAGAGCGCGCCGGCCACGCCCGCGAAGAACGCGCCCAGCACGAACGCGATCACCTTGGTCCGCGTCGTGTCCACGCCCATCGCCTGCGCGGCGATCTCGTCCTCGCGCACGGCCAGGAAGCCCAGGCCCTGGACGGAGAAGCGCAGGTTGCGCGACACGACGACCACGAGCACGACGACAAGATAGACCCAGAAGAACGAGGTCAGACGCGGGGTCAGGACGCCGGCTTCGACGTTGCCGGAGAAGCCGCGCGGCCCGCCGACGACATCGGTGTTCTCGATGACGACGCGGATGATCTCGCCGAACCCGAGCGTCACGATGGCCAGGTAGTCGCCGCGCAGGCGCAATGAGGGCAGGCCGACGAGGTAGCCGACCGCGGCCGCGAGCAGGCCGCTCGCGAGCATCGCGATCAGGATGGCGGGTGCCCCCTGGAAAAACCCGGCCAGCCCGGGCTGGAGCGGCCCCGCCTTGGGCAGGTACCCGAACAGGGCGTTGTGCCCGTACACGGTGAGCGCGGCGGCGCCGTAGGCGCCGAGCGCCTGGAAGCCGGCGTGCCCGATGGAGAACTGGCCCGTGAACCCGTTGATCAGGTTCAGCGACACGGCCATGATGATGGCGATGCCGCTGAGCATGACGATGCGGAAGACGACCGGGTCCAGCGTCTGGGGCAGGACGAGCGACAGCACCAGGAGCACGACGACCGTGCCCCCGATGAACAGCGCGCGGCGGAGCAACGGTGCCATGGGTGCTGCTACACCTTCTCCGGGGCGAAGCGGCCGAGCAGGCCCGCGGGGCGCAGCAAAAGGACGCCGATCAGCAGCACGAACGCGACGGCCTCGGTCCAGCGGGAAAAGCCCGACCCCCGGACGAAGGATTCGGACAGGCCCATCAGCAGGCCGCCGAGCATCGCGCCGGGGATCGAGCCGATGCCGCCGACGACGGCGGCGACGAACGCCTTGAGGCCGATGGCGATGCCCATCAGCGGCAGGATCTTGGCGTAGGTGAGGGCGGCGAAGAGCATGCCCCCAGCGCCCGCGAGCGCCGCGCCCAGCCCGAACGTGAACGCGATCACGGTATCGGTGTTGATGCCCATCAGCGCGGCGGCGTCCGCGTCGTGCGACACGGCGCGCATGGCCCGGCCGATGCGCGTCCGCTGGACGATGTACCAGAGCACGGCCATCAGGAGGGCGGCGGCCACCACCAGGACGAGCTGGTCCTTCGAAATGGTCGCGCCGCCCAGGTTCAGGGTCGCGCCCGCGCCCTGCGGGGTGACGCTGGGGAAGAACTTCGGGTCCGCCCCGAACAGGAGCTGCCCGGCGTTCTCCAGGAACAGCGAAACGCCGATGGCCGTGATCAGGGCCGTCAGGCGCGGCGCGCGGCGCAGCGGGCGGTAGGCGAGCCGCTCGATGACCAGGCCGAGGACGGCGCAGGCGACCATGGCGAGCAGCAGGACCGGCAGCAGGGTGATCAGCGCCCCCGCCAGCGTCGGCTGTTCTTCGAGCTTGAGGGCGCGGGCGGCGTAGAAGCCGACGAACGCCCCGACCATGAACACGTCGCCGTGGGCGAAGTTGATCAGCCGCAGCACGCCGTAGACCATCGTGTAGCCCAGCGCGATCAGGGCGTAGATGCTGCCGAGCTGGACTCCGATGACGACCTGCTGCAGGAAATCGCTCATCCGGCCCCTATTTCGCGGACGCCGATTTCGCCGCGTCGGGCGGCTGGACGGTGGCACGATAGACGAACTGGTTCCCCTGGATCTGGAGCACGACGGCCGGCTTGGTGGCGTTCCGCTGCGCGTCGATCGTGATGTCGCCGGTCACCCCCTTAAAGTTCTGGGTCGTGGCCAGGGCGTCACGCAGGGCCTTGCGGTCCGGCGAGCCGGCGCGGGTGATGGCGTCCGCCAGGAGCTTCATGGCGTCATACCCCATGGCCGCGAGCGCCGACGGGTCGCTGCCGTACTTGGCGCGGAACGTCTTCACGAAGGTCTGCACGCGCTCGGACTTGTCGTCCTTGGAGTAGTGGTTCGAGAAGTATGCCCCTTCGAGCGCCTTGCCGGGGCCGCCGGCGCCCGCCACGAGCTGCGGCGAGTCCCAGCCGTCCCCGCCCATCAGCGGGACGTTCATGCCCAGCTCGCGCGCCTGCCGGGCGATGGTGCCGACCTCGCCGTAGTAGCCGGGCACGTAGAGCGCCTGCGGGCGCTGCGGCTTGACCTGGGCGAGCTGCGAGCGGAAGTCGGAATCGCCCTCCTTGTAGGAGACGTCGGCCACGATCGTCCCGCCCATCTTCTTGAACTCGTCGTTGAAGACGTTGGCGAGCCCCACGGAGTAGTCGTTCTTCTGGTCCCGCAGGATGGCGACGCGGTCCATCTTGAGCTGCTCGCGGGCGAACTTGGCCATGACGTAACCCTGGAAGGGGTCGATGAAGCAGACGCGGAAGATGTAGTCGCCGACCTTGGTGACGTCCGGGTTCGTGGACGACGGCGACACCATGGGGATCTGGGCCGCCTGCAGGACCGGCGCCGCGGCTTTGGAGCGCGACGAGGCGACCTCGCCCAGCACCGCGACCATGTCGGGATTGTTGGCGAAGCCCGTGACCACGGTGACGGCTTCCTCGACTTTGGAGGCGTCGTCCTGGGTCTGGACGCGGAACTGCTTGCCCAGCACGCCGCCGGCCGCGTTCAGCTCCTCCATGGCAAGGCGGATGCCCCGGTCGGTCTCGGTCCCGAACGTCGAGGTGTCGCCGGTCATCGAGGCGAAGTGGCCGACGAGGATCTCGTTGCCGCCGCCGCCGCCACCACCGCCCCCTTGCCGGCATCCGGCCAGGGCGCCCGCGGCGGCAAGGGCCGCGACCGGCAGAACTCCACGCAGCAAGAACGCACGTGTCACGCGCACGAGTGGAACCTCCGAAGGAAGATTTAAGTGCCGCGCGCCGCGGCCAGGAGTCGGGCGAGCGCGGCGACATGCGCCGGCCCCGCACCACAGCAGCCGCCCAGGAGCGTCGCGCCGCTCGCCTGCAGGGTCGCTGTCGCGGTCGCCCAGGGCTCCGGCGCCCAGGGGTAGACCCAGGATTCGCCGCGACGCGACGGTATTCCTGCCGAGGGCCTGACAAGAACGGGGAGCGACGTGCCGGCGGCGGCGGCGGCGATGCGCGGCACCACTTTCTCTAGAACGTCCGGCGGCTGACAGTTGGTTCCCACGCCGTCCGCGCCGGCTTCGACGAGCAGTGAAACGCCCGCTTCGACCGGTTCGCGGCCGGTCAGGGTGAGCCCGAGGTCGTCGAAGACCAGCAGAACGACGACGGGAAGACCGCAGCCGCCGACCGCCCGCGCGGCGGCGGCTGCGGCGCGGGCGGACGTGAACGTTTCGAGCAGCACGAGATCGGCGCCCGCGTCCGCTGCGGCGCGGGCAGCTTCGGCGTACGCGCCGGGTGCGGCGCCCGGCCCCAGCGAGAGCGCGACGGGCAGGCCGCCGGACGCTTCACGGGCGAGCCGGACCGCCGCCCGGGTCTCCGCGATGGCGTCCGACGAGCCCGCCACGAGAAAAGTGTTCGTCGCGAGCCACTGCGCCCCCGCAGTTTGGTAGGCACGGTGGACGGCTTCTACGCCCGCCGGTCGCTCCCGATCGCGGGCGTGGGGCGGCATAGTTTCAGAAGGAACGCGGGCGATCAGTTCCGAGCCCATGGCGCCGTCCAGGGGTCGGTCCCGACGAAGACAAACGCCCCCGATGTAAACGACATCGGGGGCGCTCGTGGCCGTCATCGCCGAGAACCGGCCGGTTCAGCCCGCGAAAGCGGCCTGCTCGTTGTCGAAAATAGGGAAGACCTTCACCAGGCCCGTGATATTGAACACCTTGTAGATCTGCTCGTTCGGGCAGATGATGCGGATCGTGCCGCTCTTCTCCGACGCGCGCTTGAGGCCGCCGACGAGCGTCCCCAGGCCGGTCGAGTCGATGTAATCCACGCCGGTCATGTTGATGACGATGTCCGGCGAGCCCTCGTCGATCAACGCCACCATCGTTTCCCGGAGTTTGGGCGAGTTGTACGAATCCACTTCCCCGGTCAGGTCGAGCACCGGCTTCCCGTCCACCATCCGCGTATCGATCTTCAGATCTGCCATCCAGCCTTCTCTCCTTCGTGCCTCTCGGCGCACTGCGTGTTCGGAAGCCGCCGGGGCGCCCCGCCCCGGCTACCGACCGTCGTCACCGGTAGAAAGAGTTCGACGTTCGGCCTCGTATCTCCTTGTCGCCCGGCGAGAAACGAGACCCGAGACCGCGGCAAAGGCGCCCAACGACGACAATATACCCGCCGCAACGAGCGAAAAATACAGGCCGAAGCGAAAAACCGCGGGGGCGTAGCGGAAATCGACCCGGCGAGCGCCCGGCGGCACCCAGACCGCGCGGAAGATGCCGTCGGCAGCCACGAGGTGCGCGGGCCGGCCGTCGACGCGGGCCTCCCAGCCGGCCAGGCCGGCGTCCTTCAGGACAAGCAGCCCGCCCGGCGCGTCCGCCGGCAGCAGTACCGGCACGTGATCGGGCGTCTCCCCGGCGACGATCAGCGGGCGCGCGGGGGCGACGCCCGGATCGGCGGCATCGAGCGGCGTGTCGTCCACCACAAACGGCGCGGCCGGGGAGCGGCGGACCAGGAAGCGCTCCAGGGCGTCCTCCTCGGTCGGCGCCCACTGCCACGCGGTCCAGAGCGCCGCGCGCGGGGCCGGGTCGCCCACCGGCTGCACCCGGGCGCCCGGGCCGGGGAGCGGCGGCCCGACACCGGCGAGCGCGAGCGGGCGGGCGCGCAGCGAAAGGACGTAACCCACCCCGGTCGCCGGCAGAAGTGGCGCCGCCCGGACGCCGCGCGTCCCCTTCGTGGCATCCACCTGGACGAAAACCTCGTCGACGAGCCGGTCGATGTTTCGCCCCCGGATGGGATCGTAGCCGTTGAGGTCGGAGAAGCCGTACAGGCTGGTCAGGTTCGGCCCGAGCGAGTCCAGAAAGCGGCGCACGTACGCGGCGTCCGTGGGGCCATAGGAGTCGCGCCGGACGAAGCGCCGCCAGACCCACGGGTTGTCCGCGTGGAAAACGCGGCCCGGGGGCGCCGCGCGGAGCCGCAGCGCCGTGGGCGGCGGCGTCTCCCACACACGGCTGGCGACCAGCGGGACCAGAGCCCGCGAAAACGGCAACAGGTCGGCCACGGTCAGCGCGATCGCGCCACCGGCGAGCAGGCGGCGTCGCGCCGGGCGATGCGGCGCGAGCAGGGCGTCGAGCCCGTGCGCGCCGAGGCAGGCGACGGCGAACGTGGCGACCTGGAGCCAGCGCGCGGGGTCGTTGAATTTATTCACGCCCGGCAGAACATAGAAGGCGACGGCGTACAGGCCGCCCATCCGGCCCAGCGACAGCCACAGGGCGACGACCGCCGCGACCGTCCAGAAGCGGACGTCGGGCACGCGACGGGACCGGAACACCGACGCGCCGACGGCGCAGGCGAACGGCAGAAGCCCGAGATACGCGCACGGCTCCCAGAAGTTCCCCCGGCCGTCGTAGTCGCCCGTCGCGGGGTTGCCGTAGAAGTTCGGAAGGATGAAGTTGGTCAGGGCTGCCTCCGGAGGCAGGTAGAACCGGTTGGCGCGGCGCAGCGTGAGCGCGGCGCGGACGGAGACGCGCGCCTGCTCGGCCGCCGGGAACAACTGGGCGGCGGCCAGCGAAACGCCGAGCACGAGCGCGGCGGCGAGGGCGGCGATGGCGCGGAGGCGGCCCCGGTCCGGCCAGAGCCGCCACAGCGTCCACGCCGAACAGAGGTAGAATTGCATCAGGAACATCTGCGGGTGGGCGGCCAGCAGCGCGAGACCCGCCAGCAGCCCCAACAGGCCGGCGCGGCGGAAGTCGGGGCGCCGGATCACGCGGTCCACGCCCCACAGCAGCCAGGGGAGGTAGGAGCCCGCCTGGACCATGTTCGGGAACTGCATCTTGGACACGAGGGCGCCGCCGAAGCCGAACGCGAGCGCGCCGAAAACGGCGGAAGCGGTGCCCAGCCCGCGCGACCGGAGAAAAACGAGGGTCCCCACCGCCGCCACGGCGAGATGGAGCACGCCGACGACGCCGGCCGCGTGGTGGGCGGGCAGCAGGTACAGCAGCGCCGAGGACGGGTAAAACGGCCACGCCTGGGGGTTGCCCAGGAACGGGGTTCCCAGCAGGATGCGCGGGTTCCAGAGCGGGACGCGCCCTGCCAGCAGCTCGTCACGCTGGAAGTCGAGCAGCGGAATGAAGAACAGGGCCAGATCGCCGAAGTAGACCGAGCGGGTCCCCGTCAGGATCGGCCAGAACAGCGCGCACGCCAGAAGGACGAGCAGGCCCGCGCCGAGGCAAGGAAAGAGCGCCGGCGGCAGGCGGCGGCGCGGGGACGGCGGTTCCTTGCGGGGCACGCGTCATCGTAGCACGCGCGCCAGCGGGGTGTCAAGGCGCCGGCGCGCCGACGGAAAGAGGGTATGGACACGAACCGAACGGCGGAGGTCGCCATCATCGGCGGGACGGGCGTCGGCCAGTTCCCACTGGATACCGGTCCCGAGGAGGTCACCGTACCGACTCCTTGGGGCGAGACGACGGTGCAGATCGGTACGCTGCGCGGGCGGCGCACCGCGTTCCTGGCGCGCCACGGGGCGGGGCACCGGCTGCCGCCGCACCGCATCCCGTTCCGCGCGAACCTGGCGGCGCTGAAGCGTCTGGGAGTCCGCGCCGCCCTGGCGACGACCGCGGTCGGTGGACTGCGGGCGGACCTCCGGCCCGGCACGCTCGTGCTGCTGGACGACTTCATCGACTTCACGAAAAACGGCCGCGGGACCACATTCTTCGACACGCCGGGGCAGGTAGTCCACACCGACTTCACGGCACCCTACTCTGCCGAACTCAGGACCGGTGTACAGGAAGCCGCGCGGAACCTCAACCTGTCGTTACGCCCGGGGGGGACGTACCTGTGCGCCGACGGCCCGCGCTATGAGACGCCGGCCGAGGTGCGCCTGTTCGCGTCATGGGGGGCGGACGTCGTCGGAATGACCGGCGTCCCGGAAGCGACCCTGGCCCGCGAGGCCGGGATCCACTACGCGGGCATCTCGCTCGTGACCAACCCCGGCGCCGGCCTGTCCCCCACCCCGCTGACGCACGCGGAGGTCGAGGAAGCGATGCGCGCGGCGCTGCCGGACCTGCGGTCGCTGCTGACGGAAACGGTGGCGGGTCTGGACGCCGGCACGCTGCCGCCGGTCGGCCCCGGGGTGCCGCTCCCCGGTTTAGAGGATGCCCGCTACGGGTAACAATCCGCGGCGCCGTACGCGCCCAAGGAGGGGATTCCCGTGCCGTACAACATCCAGGGCCAAGACGTCCAGTTAGGTTCCGAGCCGTTCCTGCACGGCAACAACAAACACTACGTCCCGCTGCGCGACATGGTCGATGCTCTCGGCGGCACGGTCGCCTTCGACAACGAATCCAAGTCCGCCACGGCGACCATCGGGCAGTGGACGGCCTCGATCCAGATGGGCAACGAGAACGTCGTGGTCTCCGGGACGCCGGTCACCCTGTCCGCCCCGCCGTTCGTCGAGGACGGGCAGATGTTCGTGCCGTTCGACTTCTTCCACGACGCCTTCGGCTACTCCGTGTCCCTGGCGGGCGACACGGTGAACGTCTCGAACCCGAACGCGGCCTAGACACGGAACGGCGAGAAGGGGCCCGGGAAAGCGCAACGCTTTCCCGGGCCCCTTCTCGCCGTTCCGTCTAACCCTGTTTGACCTTCGTGAGGGCGACGCTGGCGGCCCAGGCGGTGTCGGGGTCGGATGACGCGGCCAACGTTTCGAGGGCGGAGGCGGCACGGGTGTCCCCGATCTCGCCGAGCGTGATGGCCGCCCAGCGCACGCCCGGCCCGTTCCCCTGGGCCACCGCGAGGAGCGGCGCGACGGCGTCCCGCCCGATGGCCCGCAGCGTCTGCGAGGCGTAGTAGGCGACCGTGTCACCGGCGCCCAGCCGTGCCACCAGCCGCGCGATGGCGGGCTGGCCGATGCGCGACAGGGACAGCCCCGCGGCCCCCGACACGGCGCCGCTCGGATCGGCGAGCGCATTGATGAGCGGGCCGATGGCCCCCTGCCCCTTCAGATCCCCCAGGGCCGAAGCCGCCGCAGCCCGGACGCCCGGGTCGGGGTCCTTGAGGGCGCGCGTCGCGAGGGCAACCGTCGTCATGCCGCCGGTGGCTTCGGCGGCCCGGGCGCGGACCGCGGCATCCGGGTTCGCCAGGGCCGAGCCCACGGCGCCGGCGGCTTTGTCCCCGGCGCGCTTCAGGCCCGCCGCCGCCGCCGTCGCGACACGCAGGTCGTAATCGGACAGGGCCTTCACCATCGCGGCGTTGGCCTCCGGAGTCGCGATGGCGCCCAGGGCGCCCGCGGCCGCCGCGCGGGCGTCCGAATCGGTCCTCTGGTTGTTCAGCGCCTCGATCAGGACCTGCGCGCCGACGGGGTTGGCCAGGTTCGAAAGCGACGTGATGACCGTCCGGCGCACGTTCGGGTTCGCGTCATCCTTGAACGGGATGATCGAGCGCGCGGCGTCCTGGATGCGGGCGGGGTCTTCGGGCTTGGGCTCCGCGGGAAGCTTATACTTGCCCATGGTTTCGATCAGCGTGACCTTGGCCCCGCTGTCCGCCGGGTCCAGCTTGGGCGCCTGGAGATACGGAACGACCAGCGGCACGGTCTGCGGCCCGATTCCGGCCAGGATGTCGCCGAACGGCCCGCGGAGGGCGCTGTCGCCCAGGCGGGCCGCCATCTCTTCCTGAAGCGGCGCGCCGATCGTGGAAATCGCCCCGCGCGATTGGTCCCGGATGGCCGCGTCCGGGTCTTTGGCGGCGTCCAGCAGACGCTCCGTGTAGAGCGTGCCGACCTTGGCCACGGCGGCCTTGGCCCGGTCCCGGACCGGGTGGGTCTTCTGCTCGGCGGACTCGGTGTCGGGGTCCTTGAGCATCTGGAGGAGCTGGTCGAAGGCTTGCTTCTCGTTGCCCTTCCCGGCGATGCGCTCCAGCGCTTCGATGGCGTTCAGGCGTGTCTTCGGCGGCGCGCCCCCTTGCAGGGCGTCGAACAGGGCGTCCTGGGCCATCAGGTTGCGGACGCCTTCCTCCTGCCGGCTGGCCTCGGGCGCGGCGATCTTCGCCAGTTCGCCCCGGATCTGGACCGAACGGAAGATGAACCGCACGACGCCGAACGCCAGCAGCAGTCCGAGGACGATCAGAACGATGCGTCTTGTGGTCACGAAATGCTTCTCCTTTGAACCAGGTCAGGGAAAAACTTCCCTCACGAAAACATGCGTGCAAAGACGGCGCCCGCGAGCAGGGCGCCGCCGAGTATCAGGAACGCCCACACGCGCCACAGCCGCGTGACGGTGACGGACGCGATGAGCAGGACGAGCAGCAGTACGCCCGCGACCACGGCCGTGGCCACGAAGTCCTGGATGGTGGCGCCGTTGGCAACATCGAGGCGCGTCGAGACGAGCATCCCCGAAGCCACGGTCCCCGCCGCGACCAACACGAAGCAGGCCGCGCCGCTGAGGGCGGGCAGGTTCGCGCCGAGCACGACCAGCCAGAGCAACGCGGCCAGGAACCCGGAAACGACCCAGGCGGACAGCAGGGCCTCCCGCACGCCGCCGGCCTCGGGACGCACCGCCTGGAACAGGACCGCCCCGGCGGGGGGAAGCAGGCAGAGCGCCAGCAGCGGCCAGAACCACCAGCGGACGCCGTCACCGGCGCGCGGGTCGGTGGCGGCGGCCGGCGGGGGCTCCCGCTGCGCGACGGCGGCGCCGGCGCCGGCGGAGGCGGCAAACATCCCCGGGGCCACGACGGTCCCGATCTCGGCCGCTTCCGGCG
>CADCTO010000025.1 GCA_902805585.1 uncultured Armatimonadota bacterium
CTCGCTTCTGGCGGTCGTTCCGAAGGCGGAACACTCTACCAGTCTTGAGAGCCGATCCGGGAAGTTTGGACTCCTGATCAGCGGCTTGCGGCGAGACGCCTGAGCATGAGGCGGATCATGGCGAGGCGCACGAAGGCGGCGGCCTTGCGGGTGTGACGCTCGTAGTCGCGAGCCAGCCGCCGGTTTCGGCTGATCCAGGCCAGCGTCCTTTCCACGATCCATCTTTTCGGGAGCACCACAAAGCGGTGGCGGTCGCAGCGGCGCACAATCTGGAGCACCCAGGTGCCGGTCCGGGCGACGGCGGCCTCCATCTTGCGCCCCTGGTAACCCGCATCAGCGATGACGCGCTCGATGAACGGAAAGCTCCGCCGAGCCTCCCGGAGCAGCGCCTCCGCCCCGTCCCGGTCCTGCACGCTGGCCGGATGGACGCTGACGGCCAGCAGCAAGCCCAACGTGTCGGTCAGGACGTGGCGCTTGCGGCCAACCACCTTCTTGCCCGCATCATAACCGGACGGGTCGAGGGATGCCCCCCTTTGACGGCTCCCTTCGCAGTCTGGCTGTCGATAATCGCCGTGGTCGGGCTGGCCTCGCGCCCTGCTTGCTCCCGCACTTCGACGTACAGGGCATGATGGACGCGGCTCAACGTGCCGTCCCAGTTCCACAGGTCCAGATACTCCCAAACCGTGCTGCGCGGCGGCAGGTCCTTCGGCAGCGCCTTCCACTGGCACCCCGTCCAGAGCACGTAGAAGATGGCGTTCAGCACCTCGCGGACGTTCACGGTTCGAGGACGTCCGCCGCGCTTGGCCGGGCGGATCAGCGGGGCGACCAGCGCCCACTCGGCGTCCGTGAGATCGCTGTCGTAGCGCAGCCCCCGGCGATCCGCTGCCGCACGATGCTCCGGCTTCCACATGGGGCACCCCCATCCGACTCAGGTGCCCAGCACGGAATCACAACCAACTCCACAGACTCAACTTCTTCCCGGATCGGCTCTCAGCTCGGCTTTGGCCAATCAAGCGGCGTGGCAGATCGCGTAAGCCCAGGGCGTTGGCAGGGAGCGACGGCGTTTTGAGCCCTGGGTTCTGCGGGGCGACGTTGCCAAAGCCTGCTCACGCCAAAGGGCGCGCCGGACCGCGGCGAGCGCGTCGCCGAAGGTGGGCTGCGGTTTGGGGTACCACGCCGTGGCCGCGATCCTCTGCCGTTCGCGGGCCGGAAGGCGCGCGGCGAGCAGCGTGACGACCGAGAACAGCGCGAGCAGGCAGGGCTCAGGTCACGCGCGATCGCCTTGTCGGACCACTGCCGCTGCGTCTCCACGCCCAGGTGCGCGCGGGCCTCCTGGAAGGTGACCTCGACGCACCAGCGCCGCACGAACCAGGAGACGATCAGGGCGGGGTCTCGCGCGAGGTCGGTGCAGAGCAGCGCCTGAGGTGCGAAGCGGTGCTCGGGATCGCGGACCAAGACCCAGCGGATGGGCACCACGGGCAGGCCGGCGTGCCGCCACACGGCGGTGGCCGTGGCGACCTCGATCCTGCGCTCGCCCGCGCCGTACCAGCCCGGCACGTTGAGCGCCTGCCAGGCGGTGCTCTTGTTCGTGAGAACCTCCAACAGGGTGGGCAGCCTCGCCCCCTTTGTGCGGGGACGACCGATGGTGCCGGGCGGGCGGGGTGGAGCCGGATCGTAGAGCGCCGCGTCGAGACGCAGGCGCGTGATGGCGGTGATGCCGCTGCGGCGCACGGCGTCGAGGAACAGCAGCGCGGAGAAGCCGCTGTCGCCCACCAGCACGAGGTCGCGCCTCGGCAGCCAGCGCCGCGCTTGGAGCGCGAGTTGCCGTCCAACGTCGAGCATGGACCTGTGCTGGCGACCCTGCTCGCGGGCGGCGCGCTCGGACGGGACAAGGGCGGTGAGGAACGGCAGGGCCCAGACCCGCCCCGCCCAAGGAACGGGCGCGAGCAGCATCAGGCTCATCCAGCGCAGGCCGCTCGTCTTCACGAAGTGGGCCTCCGAACGAGCGCACCGGGTCCCGGGAGATGCCGCGGGCTCGGATGCGCCGGCCAGCGCCGCTCGATGGTGTCGTCGAGGGCCATCACCACCGGCCCGTTCGGCGCAAAAGCGTCGAGGAGGAGCCCGAGCAGGATGCGGGCTCCGGCGCGCGGGCACCACGCGGCGCGGCTGAGCACGCGGTGGTAGTTCACGAAGCGGCGCTCGCGCGAGCGGCCCGTGATCCGTAAGCTGGCTTGCCACGGTGCGCCGGCCCGGAGCGAGGATCGCACCGATCAGCAGCACCCGGGCATGCCGCCAGGTGCGGTGGACGAACAGCGGCGCGAACGCCAGGATGGTTCCGGCGAAGCGGGCGGGCAGGCTTGGCATCGGGCGTCTCTGGCGAGGGACGCCAACAGCCTACCCGTCACGCCCGCTTCGTCACCAAAACCCGTTCAGACGCTCGGAAATTGGCCAAAGCCGAGCTGAGGTGCGAAGGCGAAGCCTGAGCCTCGAAGGACGCCCGATGCCGGATAGCGTTCCATAGCGGTCGAGAAGGATGCGGCGACGTTTGGGCGTCCTTCGAGGCTCGCTCCGCTCGCACCCCGGAGCCTGGCCGAGACAGGCTGGCTCCGTGTCATCCCCGGCCGGAACCGCGCGGCAGCGCGGTGGAGGGGAAGGGGATCCAGCAAGCACCGCTCCATGCGGGTTCCACAAAGCGTCGCGTCGCGACCTGTTCCTGTGCTGGATCCCCTTCCCCTCCGCGCTGGCGCGCTCCGGCCGGGGATGACGGTCGCCTGTCCCGGCCGGGCTCTCAGGATGAGGACACGGGTGGAAGGGAAGTCGTTGGCCGACCCTCAGGCCGTCCGCCGCGGAGCCGCCGTGCTCGGGTCTCCCGTGTTGGGCGTGCCGGTCGGCTCGATGAGCAGCAGGTGGACCTCGTCGCGGGCGACGGGCCGATGCTCGACGCCCT
>CADCTO010000026.1 GCA_902805585.1 uncultured Armatimonadota bacterium
TCCGCGCTCGCCGCGCTGGAGGAGGGCCGCGCCGACACGCTCATCGTCGCCAACGTCTCCCGGCTCTCGCGCGACGCCGAGCACCAGGCCGCGATCCGCAAGCGGGTCGCCGCGGCCGGCGGGCGCCTCGCCTTCTGCGACCTGCACATCGACGACACCCCCGAAGGCGGCTTCGTGTTCGGCATGATGGGCCAGTTCGCGCAGTACGAGCGGCAGGTGATCCGCGAGCGCACCGCCAAAGGGCGCCGCCGCCGCGCGGAGGAGGGGCTGCAGCCGTCGCGCGCCGTTTCGCCGTGGGGGTACCGCGTCGTCACCACCGGCGACGTGCTGCGCGGCGAGTGGCCCGCCGACGCGCTGGGGACCTATCAGGTGGTCGGGGAGCAGGCCGCCCACGCGCGGGAGGTTTTCCGCCGGTGCGCGGCCGGCGAGAGCCTGCGCTCCATCGCCAACCACCTCAACGCGGCCGGCGTGCCCACCACGCAGGGCGGCAAGGCCTGGTACGCGACCAGCCTGCACTGCATCCTGCGGAACCCCGTCTACAAGGGCGTCGGCGCGTTCGGCAGGAAGGAGCGGCACACGGACGAGCGCCGCAAGTCGGAGCAGGGCCTGCGCACGGTGGCGTTCAACGTCCGGGTGCCCGAATCGGAGTGGGTCACGTTCCCCGCGCCCGCCCTCGTGGACGAGGCGACGTGGAACGCCTGCCAGGAGCGCCTCGACACGAACCAGCAGCGGCAGTCGGGAAACCCGAAGCGCAGGTACCTGCTGTCCGGCCTCGCCCGCTGCCCGCTCTGCGGCAAATCGATGGGCGGCTACCGGCGGGACGGCGTGCCGGGCTACTACCGCTGCCGCGAGGCCGTCGGGTGCAGCAAGCACAGGCCGGACAACTGCCCGGCGGGGACGTGTCCTTTGAACGTGCTGGAAGGCCTGGTGCTGCGCGGCATCCGCGCCATCGCCGCGCAGCCCGGCTACGTCGGCGCGGCCATCGAGGCGTGGCGCCGGGGCGGCCGGGGCGGCGCGGCCGCCGAAGCCGCCGAGGCCGCCCGGAAGGAGTGCGACGCAAAACTGGCCGCTCTCGACCGGCGCGAGAAGGCGACCGTTTCGGCGCAGATCGCCGGCATCGCCTCGGGCGCCCGGCCCGAGTTCTACGCCGCCGAGTTCGCCGAGATAGCCCGCCGGCGGGCGGAGCAGACCGCGCGGCTGGAGGGCCTCGCCCCGGCGGCGGGCGCGGGCGACGCGCTGGAGGCGGAGCCGCAGAAGGCGGGGGACGTCATCGCCCGCGCGCTAAAGGCCCTGGACGAGGTGCTGGCGGCCGAGGAGATCACGGACGCGGAGAAGCGGGGTCTGCTCGGGCGGGTCGTGGAGAAGGTGGTCCCGGAGACGGACTTCGGGCGGGGCGGCCTGCGCGGGTGCGTCATGACGGTCGCCCCGCCGTTCCTACGGGCGGAGGGGGTTCAAACTGTCCACCGTATCGGGATGTGCTCGCGGATGCGGTCGACGGCTTCCTGGACGCGCTCTCCGTTTTCGTCGCCGGTCAGGGTGAGGGACATGCGGACGTAGCCCTCGCCGTTCTCGCCGTAGCCGACGCCGGGGATGGCGAGCACGCCGGCCTTTTCCAGCAGATCTTTGGCGAAGCTCATGGACGTGTAGCCCGGCGGCACCGGGACCCAGACGTAGAAGGCGGCCTGGGGCAGGGGAGCGTTCCACCCGAGCCCGTTCAGCCCGTTGATCAGGATGTCGCGCCGCCGCTTGTACAGGTCGAGCGTGCGGTCGTTGTTGACGTGCTCCATCGCCCAGCCGCCCGCCCGCGCGATGGCGGCGAACTGCTTGGAGTCGATGTTGCTCTTGACCCGGTTCAGCGTCGCGACGGCGTCCTTGTTCCCGGCCGCGAAGCCGATGCGCCACCCGGTCATGTTGAAGGTTTTCGACAGCGAGTGCGTCTCGATGGCGACATCCAGGGCACCCGGCGTCTCCAGGATCGAAGGCGCCCGATAGCCGTCGTAGCCGACCTCGGCGTAGGCGCAGTCCTGGCAGATGAGCAGGTCGAACTCGCGCGCGAAGCGCACGGCTTCTGCGAAAAATTCCGGGGTCGCCACGGCGCCCGTCGGGTTGTTCGGGTAGTTCAGGAACAGGAGCTTTGCCTGGCGCGCCACGTCGGTGGGGACCGCCGACAGGTCGGGCAGCCACTTGTTTTGGGCCGTGAGCGGCATCAGGTGCGGCGTGCCCCCCGCGAGCAGCGTGTTGACCTTCGGCACGGTGTAGGCCGGGTCGGGCACGAGGGCGACGTCGCCGGGGTCGATGTAGCCCCAGCACAGGTGCGCCAACCCCTCCTTGGAGCCGATGAGCTGGAGCAATTCGGTCTTGGGGTCCAGCGTAACGCCGAAGCGCGTTCGGAACCAGCGGGCGCAGGCTTCCAGGAACGACGGGTCCCCGGCGGGGCTCTCGTCGTAGCGGTGCGTTTCGGGGTCGCGGGCCGCTTCGCTGAGTTTGGCGAGGATCGCGGGAGGGGTGGGCTGGTCGGGGTCGCCGATGCCCAGGTCGATCAGGTCACGGCCCGCGGCGACCGCTTCGGCTTTCAGGCGAGCGATCTCGCCGAACAGGTAGGGGGGGATCAGGTCAAGTCGTTTCGCACGTTGCAAAGGGACACTCCTAGCGAGAAGTTTGCCGGCCGACGCTTTCGTCACCGGTATACTGTCGGATTGTTTGGCCTGGCGTCAGGTAGATGAGCATAGGCGACACCTTGGAAGCGTTCACAAGGGCCACGGGCGTTTCTTGTAGCCAGATTCTTTACGGATTTCGAACTCGCGTGGATGCGAGGACACCGTTCCCGTCCAGACCTTAACCAGTGCCGTCATACGGGTTTGGGGAATGCTCAGGATTGCGCGAACCCGTGCACGCAAGGAACCGTTTGCCTGTTCGTCGGTGAGCAGGTTAGGCAGACC
>CADCTO010000027.1 GCA_902805585.1 uncultured Armatimonadota bacterium
TCGCGCCGATGCGCGACCCGTACACCATCAGCGGCCCGCGCGTCCTGCTCTCGACGCCCTCCTACGACTGGGAGCGGGTCGGCTGGGCGGTGAATGAAGGGCCCGAGGTGCTACACCGCAACGGCAAGACGTTCGTGGTGTACTCGGCCAGCGGCGGAACCACACCCGACTACGCGCTCGGCCTGCTGACCAACACCACCGGGAACCTGCTCGACCCGAAGGCGTGGACCAAGTCGCCGGTCCCCGTATTCTCCCAGTACAAGGGGCCCGAGGGAGGGGTCTATACGCCGGGGCATAACGGCTTCTTCCGTTCGCCGGACGGGACCGAGGACTGGATCGTGTACCACGGGAAGGAGAAGCCGGAGCACACCTGGGGGGGGCGCCTCGCCCGCGCCCAGCGCTTCACCTGGGGCGCGGACGACGCGCCGATCTTCGGTCACCCGGTCCCTTCGGGCGTGCCCCTCGCGGTCCCCTCGGGCGAGGGCGGCGCGCGTGCGATCACCGGCCCGGGCAAGGGCACCGGGCTACAGGCCCGTTACTTCGGCAAGAAAGACCTGACGGATCCCAAGGTCACTCGGCTCGACCCGTCTATCAACTTCCACTGGAAGTTCGATGCGCCCGCATCCTCGCTTCCCACAGACGGGTTCTCCGCACGGTGGCGGGGCCAGGTGCAGCCGCGCTACAGCGAGACCTACACCTTCCACACGTACGCCGACGACGGCGTGCGCGTCTGGGTCGACGGGAAACTGCTCATCGATGACTGGGCCGACCACCCTGCTGCGGCGAACCGCGGCGCGATCGCGCTGCAGGCGGGCCGGCGGTACGACATCCGGATCGACTACTTCGACAACCTCCGGGACGCGCGCCTGCTGCTGGCGTGGTCCAGCCCGCGCCAGCCCTTCGAGGTCATCCCCCGGAGCCAGTTGTATCCGCCTGCCGCGGCCGCGCCCGCCCGCCGCCCCGCGCCCGCGAACACGAAGCCGGCCGCCCGGCCGAAGCCGAAGGTGTCGCGCCGCTGAAGCGCGACGACGCCTGCCCCTTCCGGCTGGCGCGTTCCGCTTCAGCGGCGTTATAATGCACCCATGGTGAGCAACCCTCCACCCCCGCTGCGCGGCGTGCCGACCCAGGCGGTCCCGACGGCCTTCCACGTCATGACCAAGCCGATCGGGCCGATCTGCAACCTGGACTGCCGCTACTGCTTCTACCTGGAGAAGGAGGAGCTGTACCGGAGCGGGAACCCGCGCACGCACTCCTGGCAGATGCCGGACGATGTGCTCGAATCCTACATCCGCCAGTACATCGAGGCGCAGGACGTGCCCGAGATCTCGTTCGCCTGGCAGGGCGGCGAGCCGACGCTCCTCGGCGCGCGTTTTTTCCGCAAAGTCGTCGCGCTCCAGCAGCGGTACGCGAACGGCAAGCGCATCACCAACGCCCTGCAGACCAACGGGACCCTGCTCGACGACGAATGGGGCGCGTTTCTCGCGGAAAACGACTTCCTCGTGGGGCTCAGCATCGACGGGCCGCGCGAGCTGCACGACACCTACCGCGTGGACAAGCAGGGCCGTCCCACGTTCGACCACGTCGTGCGCGGGCTGGGTTTTCTGAAGAAGCACGGCGTCGCGTTCAACACGCTCACGGTCGTCAACCGCGCCAACTCGCAGCACCCGCTGGCGGTCTACCGTTTCCTCAAGGAGATCGGCTCCGGCTTCATCCAGTTCATCCCGCTGGTCGAGCGCGCCCCGCTCGCGCCGCTGGCGACCGAGAACGGCCTCATACAACTGTCGCTGGCCGCGCCGCCGGACCCGGGCGCGAAGCAGGCGCGCTCGCCGGTCACGGACTGGAGCGTCCGGTCCGAGGACTACGGCCGCTTCCTGGTGGAGATCTTCGACGACTGGGTGCGGCAGGACGTCGGCCGCGTCTTCGTGCAACTGTTCGACGTTGCGCTGGGCAACTGGATCGGGGCGGGCGCGTCGCTGTGCGTGTTCGCCCCGAAGTGCGGGTCCGCGCTCGCCATCGAGCACAACGGCGACGTGTACTCGTGCGACCACTACGTCTACCCGCAGTACCGCCTGGGGAATATCGCGCAGGGTTCGCTCCTGGACATGGTGCGCTCGCCCGAGCAGGTCAAGTTCGGGAGCGACAAGTCGGACACCCTGCCCGCGTACTGCCGGGAGTGCGAAGTGCGCTTCGCGTGCAACGGCGAGTGCCCCAAGCACCGGTTCCTGCGCACGCCCGACGGCGAGCCGGGGCTGAACTACCTGTGCGCGGCCTACAAGCGCTTCTTCAATCACGTGGACCCGTATCTGCGGACGATGGCCCAACTCCTCCATTCCCAGCGCGCGCCCGCCGACATCATGGGCATGATCGCGCGAAAAGAGGCGCAGGAGCGGCAGGCACGGGTGGCGCAGGCATGGAAAACGGCCGGGCGCAACGACGCGTGCCCGTGCGGGTCCGGCAGGAAATATAAGAAGTGCTGCCTGGGCAAGGTCCCCGGCGCGTGAACCCGGCCGCGGCCGCCGAGCGCAGCAAGGGTGAACCGGCGTTGAACCCGCAGCAACCGGCTTCCGACTTCGACCTGGCCGGCATCTTCATCTCCTACGCCCGCGAGGACGAGGCGTTCGCGCAGCGCCTGGACCGCGCGCTCAAGGACCGGGGCGCCGACATCTGGGTCGATTGGGAGGACATCCCGCCGTCCGCCGAGTGGATGAAGGAGATCCGCGGCGGCATCGAGGCCGCCGACACCGTGCTCTTCCTCCTCAGCCCGGATTCGGTCGCCTCCGAAGTGTGCGGCCAGGAGGTGGCGCACGCGGTCGCGCACAACAGCCGTCTGGCCGCGACGGGCGGGCAGGACGCCACCGTGCGCCTGTGGGACATCGCGACCGGCAAGAGCATGACCTTGCGCGCGTGCCAGGAGCCGGTCTGGTGGGTCGAGTTCAGTCACGACGACCGCTGGCTGGCCGCGGCCGGCGCGGACCGGACCGTGCGGGTGTGGGACGTGGCGCGGGTCCGCGACCTGCTCCTGAGCACGCCGGCCGCCGGACTTCTGGCCGAGGCCGAGGCGCAGACGGGACTGGGCCTCAGCCCCGACGGCCAGGACCTGGTGTCGCTTTCCGAAGACGCCCTGCTCGCCCGGCGGAGGTTGTCGCCCGGTCCGCAGACCTGGGCCAGGGGGCAGACGCCGTGAGTACAACGGCGCTTTTGGAGATGCGGGGCGTCACCAAGGCGTTCGGCGCGGTGCGGGCGCTCAAAGGCATCGACTTCGCCGTCGCGCCGGGCGAGATCGTCGTGCTACTCGGCGAGAACGGTGCGGGAAAATCGACGCTGCTCAAGGCGCTGACCGGGGGGCAGCCCGCCGACACGGGGACGATCCTGTGGCAGGGGCAGCCGGCCATTATCGATTCGCCGCGCAAGGCGCAGTCGCTCGGCATCCGCATGGTGTACCAGGAGCTGAACCTCGCGCCCCACCTGACGGTCGCCGAGAACATCTGCCTGGGCACGGAGCCGGTGCGGGGTCCGGGGCTGGTCCACCACGGGGCCGTCCGGGAGCGCGCGCGGCGGCTGCTCGATGAACACCGCTTCGCGCTGGACCCGGACGCGCCCGTCGCGTCGCTCGGCGTTGCCCAGCGCCAGCTCGTCGAGATCTGTAAAGCGCTCGCGGGCGACGCCCGCCTGCTCCTGCTGGACGAGCCGACCTCCTCGCTCGGGGAGCGCGAGATCGACGACCTGTTCGCCACGCTGCGCGGCCTGAAGGCGCGGGGCCTGGGGATCGTCTACGTCTCGCACCGGCTGGAGGAGTGCTTCGCCATCGGCGACCGCATCGTCGTGCTGCGCGACGGGGAAAAGGTGTACGAGGCGCCCATCCCCGAAACCGACACCGCGACGGTCGTGCGGCAGATGGTGGGCCGCGACTTGGCCGATTTCTACCCCAAAGAACCTGTCGAGCCGGGGCCGGTGCGCCTGGTGGTGCGGGATCTGGTGCTGCGGGGGGCTCCCTCTCTCGGCCCCGGCCCTCACCCCCGGCCCCTCTCCCCTGCTCCCGGCTTCGCCGGGGGGAGAGGGGTGTCTGCCCCCGCATCGACAGCCCCTCCACGGGAGGGATACCCGGAGAGGGTGCCCTCGGGCGCAGCAGCAGTCGAGTCTGCCCCAGGCACCCCTCTCCCCCCGGCGACAGCCGGGAGCAGGGGAGAGGGGCCGGGGGTGAGGGCCGCCATCTCCTTCGAGGCGCGCGCCGGCGAGATCGTCGGCGTCGCCGGCCTGCTCGGGTCGGGGCGCTCGGCGTTGCTCTCCGCGCTGTTCGGGCTGCGGCCGGGCGCGACCGGGACCGTGCTCGTGGACGGGCGGGAGGCGCCGCTGCGGCGCGGCCCCAAAGGCGCCATACGTCAAGGGTTCGGTCTGCTCACGGAGGACCGCAAGCGCACAGGCCTTGCCATCGGGCTCCCGGTCCGGCACAACATCACCCTGGCGGCGCTGGGGAAGCTCGGCGGCGGGCCGCTGCTGGCGCAGGGGCGCGACCGGAGCGCGGCCCGGACCATGATCGAGCGGCTCCGCGTCAAGACGTCCTCCACCGAGGCGCCGGTCGGGAGCCTGTCCGGCGGGAACCAGCAGAAGACGGTGATCGCGCGCTGGCTTTTCGCCGATTCGTCCATCCTGCTCTTCGACGAGCCCACGCGCGGCATCGACGTCGGGAGCAAAGTCGAGGTATACCGTCTGATGAACGATCTGGCCCGGCAGGGCGCCGTGATCCTGATGGTCTCGTCCGAGCTGCCGGAACTGCTCGGCATGAGCGACCGCATCCTGGTCCTGCACCGCGGGCGCCTGGCCGCGGACCTGCCGCGCGCCGACGCCACGGCCGAGCGCGTGCTCCATTTCGCCATGACCGGCGCGGACATCGAGGAAGGCACGAGGGACGAGGGATGAGGGATGAGGCGAGACAATCGGCGGTAGCGGCAGTGGAAACTCCTCCCCTCATCCCTCGTCCTTCATCCCTCGTGCCTACCCTGAAGCGGCTTCTGCCCGCACTTTCTCTTCTGGTGCTGTGCGTCTATTTCGCGGCGCGCTCGCCGCGCTTCCTGACGGTCGAGAACGGGTTCGCCATCGCCAACCAGTACGCCTACCTGCTCATCATCGGTATGGGCGCCACCCTGGTGATTGTGGCCGGCGGCATCGACCTGTCGGTCGGCTCGGTCCTGGCGCTTTCGGGCGTGGTGGCAGCGGACGCCATGGTGAACCACGACGCGCCGGTGTGGGTCGGGGTCCTGCTCGGCATCGGGGTCGGTGCCGTGGCGGGTCTGGTGAACGGGCTGGTCATCACGCGGCTGCGCGTCCCCGCCTTCATCGCCACGCTCGGGATGCTCCTGATCGCCCGCGGCATCGCCCTGCGCATCGCCGGGGGCGTTACCGTGGACGGGACGCCGGACCCCTTCAACACGCTGGCTTACGGGCGTCCGCTGGGCATTCCGGCGCCGCTGCTCCTGATCGCCCTGTCGGCGCTCCTGGTCGCCTTCCTGTTCTCGCAGACCAAGTTCGGGCGCTACGTGTACGCCATCGGGTCGAACGCGGAAGCCGCGCGGGTTTCCGGCGTCAACGTGCCCCTCGTCACCATCTGGGTCTACGTCCTCGGCGGCGCGCTCGCGGGCCTCGCGGGCCTGGTCGAGACCGCCCGCCTGGGCTCCGGCAACCCGACCGGCGGCATCGGCTACGAACTGGACGTGGTGACCGCCGTCGTCGTCGGCGGGGCATCGCTGCTGGGCGGCGAGGGCACGGTCGGCGGCACGCTTCTCGGCGGCCTGCTGATCGCCGTGCTGCGCAACGGCGCGAACCTGCTGGGCGTGGACCCGTTCGACCAGAACATCTACATCGGCCTGCTCATCATCGGCGCCGTCGCCCTGGACCAGCGGCTGCGGCGGAGGTAGGCTCGGGAGAGCCCTCACCCCCGTCCCCTCTCCCAATGATGGGAGAGGGGTGCCTGCCACCCCATCGACAGCGGGTCCACGGGAGAGACCCGGAGGGGACGGGGACCCCGCGGGACAAGGTCCCGCGTGCAGCCGCAGTCGGGCCGCGCCCCAGGCACCCCTCTCCCATTATTGGGAGAGGGGACGGGGGTGAGGGCCGCCGGGACAAGAGACGGGAGCTATGGGTTATAATACATCCGCATGGACAACCAAACCTTAGACTCAGTGAACCTGTTCGGGATGCGGGTGGATCGCGTGGACATGGCGGGCGCGCTGGCGCTCATCGAGCGGTTTGTGCAGGAGCGGACGCCGCCGCGCCACATCGTTACGGCGGACGCCTCGATGGTCGTCACCGCCGACAACGACCCCGACTTCGCCGCCATCGTCAACGCCTCCGACCTGGTGACGCCCGACGGGGCCGGCATTCTGTGGGCGACGAAGCGCATGGGGACCCCCGTCCGCGCCAAGGTCAGCGGGGTGGATCTGGCGGCCCGGTGCTGCGCCCTGAGTGAGGAAAAGGGGTGGCGCATCTTCTTCTTCGGGGCCGCGCCCGGCGTCGCCGAGGAGGCCCGCGCCCGGATGCTCGCCCGCCACCCCGGCGCGCATATCGTGGGCATCCGCGACGGGTTTTTCAAGCCCGAGGATGAGCCGGCCATCGTCGCCCAGATCCGGGAGGCGCGCCCGGACATCCTGCTCGTCGCGCTCGGCATCCCCAAGCAGGAGAAGTTCATCCAGCGCCACAAGGCCGAACTCGGCGTGCCGGTCTGCGTCGGCGTCGGCGGCACGCTGGACGTCTTTTCCGGCTCCGTGCGTCGCGCGCCGACGTGGATGCAGAACAGCGGCCTGGAATGGCTCTACCGCGTCGCCTCCAACCCCAAAAAGATCAGCAAGGTCGCCCTGCTCCCTCGCTTCGCCCTGATGACCCTGCGCGCCCCGCGCAACGCCCGAAGCGGGTGATGTCGATCCCTTCGAGCGCGTTCAGTTGCCCGAAGGTTCTGCCTCGAAAGCGTCTACTATTTCGGGTACGACCGGCGGCGCTGCGTCCTGATGCGGGCCGTGGGCTATACCGTCATCCGTCTCCTCCTCCGCGCCGTTCGCGGGTGAAAGGGTCGCTCCGAGTACAACGTCCGTGTCTGACCGGACGAGACGGATGGAGTAGATAGGCGCCCCGTAGTCCCGCACGATGGGCACGCGCCGGAAGACGCCCCTCTGCACCGCCTGGTTGACCAGGGCGACGACCTGCTCCAGGTCCAGGGCTCGCATCTCGCCCGGCGGCGGTGGGGGCTCTTCCTCGAACAGGGTGGCCGGGAACCGGCTGTCCCGGTCCCACAGGTACTTCGCCAGGTAGCGGGCCGTGACGTACGGTTTCGTGTCTTCCAGTTCCTCCGCCACCTGCGTGATCCGGGCGAACACCTCCGGGTGCTTCTCCAGGGCGTCCACGGCGAACGGGGAGACGCCGGGGGCGGCGTCCGGCACAGCGGGGCCGCGCACGGGCTCCGGGTCCAGGGGCGGCTCGTCGTCGCCAGGCAGCAGGGCGATGTAGTGGCCGTTCTGCCGCCGCACGATTCGGAGGGCGCCGCGCGACTCGGCGTAGCGGGCGAGGTCGCTGAAGCGGGGGAAGTCGTGGTCCTCCAGCCGGAACTGAGGGAGCTGCGCCGACAGGCTGTTCGCCAGCCACGCGAACAGTGGCAGTTTGCCGTCGAGGCGCCGCTCGCGCACCAGATCGACGAGGGTGTTGATCACCGTGTCCAGATCGGGAGCCGCCTGCTCGCCCGGGGAGGGGGACGGTCCTTGTGCCGCCCGCGCCGGGTCCGGCTCCCCCGGCTCGTCCTCGGCCCGGTCGAGCCCGGCCGGCAGAACGTCGTCCGGCAGCAGGATGTAGCGGCGCATGCCCTCCGGCACGATCTTGAGCAAGCCCTGGTCGGCGGCGTGGCGCACGAGGTCGCCGAACTTCTCGAAGCCGTAGTCGGTCGCCTTGAACTCTGGGTATCGCTGCCGCACCTGGCCGCCCAGGCCCGTGAGCAACGGGTAAACGCCGCGGGCGCGCTGTTCGCGTACCAGCCCGACCAGCGCGTTCAGGAATGCGCCCAGATCGCCCGTCGGCAGTGGTTGCTGCGGCCCCGCAGCGGCGGCCGGCTTCTCCATCAGGTCGTGATAGAAAAGCAGCCGATCCACGCGCTCCGCGAGGGCGTCCGCCGTGTTCTCTTCGACACCGATGACGACCACCGTCTTGTCGCGGGCGCGGAGGGGGCCGACGAGGTGGAGCAGGCTGTGGTCCCCGGAAACGAGCACGAAAGTCTGGATGTGGGGCTGGAGAAAACTGGCCTCCACACAGTCTGCCGTCATCTTCACGTCTACGCTGTTGCTGATGCGCTGGCTGTAGGGGCTGGAGCGCGCCGGCACGTAGACCGGCTCGACGCCGGCGTGGTACAGCCGCATCGGGTCGTGCGATCGGCGGTGGTCGTAGTCCAGCCAGTCGGCGTAGGCGCGCGCGATCACCAGCCGGCCGAATCCGGACGCCGCCTTGACCAGCAGCCGGACGTCGGGGTCCTCGGCCCGCTCTCGCAGGCTGTACTTGATGTTCTCCCAGTCGATGAACAGTGCGGCGTAGCGGTTAGCGGCGGGCGGGCCGTCGCCGGGCGGGGCGGCAGCTTTGAAGGGTGTCATGTGAGCGTGGGCGTCTCCTGCGCGCAGGCATACCGGCAAGCCGGCAGCGAAGCGCACCCCCATTGTAGCAACAAGCCGCTCAGACGTCCAATCGCGCCTGATCCTCAACCGGGCATGGCTTGCCGGATGCGCTCGGCCGCTTTCTCGCCGCTGCGCATGGCGGCGTTGAAACTGCTCGCTGCCGTGAACTCGGCCGCGAAGAACAGGCCCGCCACGCCGGAGTCGTTGTCCGGCAGGCGGTCGTACACGCCGGGGGGCTGGGCGAACTGGCCGTAGGGGATTCGGTACAGCGCGAGCGGGCGGTAGCCCGAAAGCGCGGCGAGCGCCGCCGCGTCGCCCGCGAACATGCGGCGCAGGTCCGCCATGCCGCGCGCGTACAGATCCTCGTCGCTGCCGTCCGGGGTGCCCAGGATGGTGGCCGACAGAAGGTGCTGGCCCCGCGGCGCCTGTTCCGGGGCGACGTTGGAGACCTGCACGGCGTTGTTGACGAACGGGTTCCGGTTGGCGTGCAGGACGATCTTTTTGCCCCGGTAGACCGGTGCGGAGCCGGCGTAGTACAGGTTGACCGTGCTCGTCTGCCCCTCGGGCATCTGCTGCCCCGTCAGGCGGGCCGCTTCGGGGGCGGGCGTCGCCACCACCACAGCATCCCCGGTCACCGTCTCCCCGCTCTCCAGGCGCGCCCCATGGTACCGCCCGTCCTCCGCACGCACCAACTCCGCCACCCGCGCGCCGAGCCGGATACGACCTTGCGCCGCTAACTCCTCGGCGATCTGTTCGGGGATCTTGCCCATGCCCTGCGCGGGTACGACCGTCTCCCCCTCGCTGAGCATCTTCCAGTCGAACTGGAAGGCTTTGGCGCTGGTTTGCAGGCTGTCGTCGAGGAACACGCCGCCGAAGAACGGGCGCACGAAGTTGTCGATGAACTTGCGCGAAAAGCCGCGCCGCCGGAGGAACTGCTCGGTCGTCTCGTCGGGCGCGTCCATGATCGCGTCGACGGTTTTGGCGACCATCTCCGAACTCAGCAGCGCCGTTTTCACCTTGTCGAGCGGCGTCACGATCCCGGTGAGAACCGAGGGCAGGAACGAAGCGGGGTCGCGGGCGGGGTCGCTCAGGACGTGACGGGACGCCCCCTGCGCGATGATCGCGCCCGGGTCGAAGCGGCGCAGGTCCAGCCGGTCGTAATCGAGCTGGCGCTTGGCCGCCGGGTACGCCGTGAACAGCACCTGGAACCCGCGCTCCAGGATGAAACCGTCCACGGCGTCGCTGTTGACCCGCCCGCCGACCTTGTCGCCGGCTTCCAGCAGCACCACCTCATGCCCGGCCCGCTGAAGCGTGCGCCCGCACACCAGCCCGGCGACGCCCGCTCCGACGATCACGACCTTCACGATGTTTTCCGTTCTAATGCGTGTTTGAGAGCGTCAGGCGACCGAGAACGTGGAACCGCCGGTGCCCTTGGCGACCTCGATGCGGGTGGGGAACTGGTCTTTCAGCTCCTCGATGTGGGTGATGACGAGGAGGAGGGCGAAGTCGTCGGCGACGGCGTGGAGGGCGTCGGCGATGGCTTCGCGGCCGCGCGGGTCCTGCGTGCCGAACCCTTCGTCCAGGATCAGGGTCTGGAGCGGCGCGCCGGCCCGCCGGGCGAGCATCTTGGAGAGGGCGACGCGCAGGGCGAAGTTGACGCGGAACGCTTCGCCGCCGCTGTACATCTCGTAGGGGCGCGTGCCCATGTCGTCGGAGATGATGATGTCGAGGGTCTCGATGGCGCCCGCGCCCTTGGTCTTGGCGTCCCTCTGGGTGATGAGCTGCACCTGCATCCCGCCGTCGGTCATGCGGCCCAGGATCTCGTTGGCGACGTCCTGGATCTCGGGCAGGGCGTTCTCGATGATGAGCGCCTGGACGCCCTTCTTGCCCAGCGCGCCGGCAAGCTCCTTGTAGATGTCCTTCTCGCGCCCGGCCCGCTGCTGCTCGTCGACGCGGCGCGCGCGCTGCAGTTTCTGGCCTTCGAGGTGGGCGAGCCGGGACGTGCGGTGGCCGATCTCGCGCTGGGCGGACTGGGCCTGGTCCTGCTTGACGAGAAGCTGCGCCCGGAGCGTGTCCAGGCTCGCCTGAAGTTCCGGCAGCGAGACGGTCTCCTGGCGGATCTTGGCGATGGCGGCGTCGGCCTTGACGATCTGGGTGCGGCGCTTCTCGATCAGCGCGTGCGCCTCGGCTAGCCGCTGGGATTCCGTCGTCAGCGTCGTTTGCGCGCCTTCGAGCTGGAGGAAGTTCCGCTCGGCCTCCTTGAGCGTCTGCTGCTGCGTGCGGGCGTCGGCCAGCTCCTGCGCGACGCGCTCCGTCTTCTCCAGTCGCGCCGACACCTGCATGAGCTGTTCCTGCGCCTCGGGTGCGTAGTCGCGGTCACGGAGGCGCTGCTCGAAACGGACAAGGCGCTCCTCCAGCGACGGCAGGGTCTTGGTGCGCTCGGCCAGCCGCAGCTGCTCCTGGCTGATCTGACCCCGCTGCGTTTCGAGCCGGGCGAGGGCGCGCAGGTCGGTCTGGGCGCGCTCGGCCTCCTGACGGGCCTGGTCGGCGCGCTTCTTCTGCTCCACCCCCTGCGCGTTGCACGTCTTCAGCCGGGCCTGCAGCGCCTGCTGCTCCGTTTCGGCGTCGTGCCGCGCCTGCTGCCGCTTGGCCGGCGGGAGCGGCTGGCCGCACCAGTCGCACTCCGGTGCGTCGGAGCTTTCCAGGGCCTCGATGCGTTTGGACAGCCGGTCGATCTGCGCCTTCAGCGACCCGTTCTCGGAACGCAACGCGACGAGCGCCTCGTCGGCGGCCTGGCGGGCGGCCTCGGCGGCCTGGCGCCGCTGTTCGGGATCGCCGTACCCGGCGAGCTCCTGGTCCAGGCGCGCAAGCTCGGCCTCGAACCGGGGCAGCTCGCGCGCCTCCTGGCGCAGACCCGTCACGTCGCAGTGGAGGCGGTAGCGCTCCCGATCGAGTGCCTCCTGCTCCGTCTGGATCTGCTTTTCCAGCGCGCCCGCCTGGCGCTGCAGGTCGAGCACGGCGTCGTACTGGGCTTCGAGCGGGCCGATGCGCTCCTGGAGGGACAGCCAGGCGGCATAGGCGGCCTCTATCTCCGCCCGCCGGGCCAGAATCTGCTCGGCGACCGCGATCCGGGCCTCGACGCCGCGGAGGCTCTCCTCGGTGTGCGCGATCTCGTCTTCGCGCTCCCGGACGCCCGCCTCGTACTCGCGCGCTTTCTCCTCGCGTTCATGCAGGTATTCGAAGCGCGTCGCCAGCACCTGCTGGTCCTTGCGCAGGTGTTCGATCTCGTCGGCGAGGGTCGCCAGCGACGCTTCGGCCGACTGGAGCGCGGCCCGGTGCTCGTCCTCCTGGGCCAGCTCGCTGTCGATGGCGCGTATCTCGCGCTCGGCGTCGAGTTCCTGCGCCTCCAGTTCGCCGCGCTTCTCGCGCGCCATCTGCTCCAGCCGCTCGAAGCGCGACAGGTCCAGGATGTCGGCGAGCACCTTTTTGCGCTCGGTGACGGTGGCGCGCGTGAACTCGTCGGCGCGGCCCTGGGCCAGGTACGCGGTCGCCAAAAATGTCTTGTAGTCCATGCGCAGAAGGTTCTCGATCTTCTGCTTGGTCTCGCGCGCGCTCGCCCCCGACAGCGAGCGCGGCGTGCCGTCGTCCTGCCAGACCTGTAGCTCCCACAGCGACCCGCGCTTGCTGCGCGCCTTGTGGACCCGGTATTTGA
>CADCTO010000028.1:0-293 GCA_902805585.1 uncultured Armatimonadota bacterium
AATGGCGGATAGAATGGGAACCTGATGGCGACCCAGACGACCACCGCCCCGCGCGTCGCGTTGCCCACGTTGCCGCTCCCACGCGCCGGCGCTTGGCTGGCCAAAGGGCGCGCGGCCGCCGCGCTGCTGGCTATCCTGGCAGGCGAACAGATCGTCACGCGCTTCGGCGCCATAGCGGGGCGGATCGGGACGTCGATCGCCAGCTTGTGGGACCTGTCACGCCGTGAAGGTCTGCCCCGCATCGCGATGGTGATGCTGCTGATCCACCTGAGCATCGGAGCGCTGACCTACTT
>CADCTO010000028.1:311-2929 GCA_902805585.1 uncultured Armatimonadota bacterium
GACAACCTGGGCAAGGCGTTATGGTGGGCCATCGTGACGATGACCACCACCGGATACGGCGACCTGTTCCCGGTGACGCAGCTGGGCAGGATCTTCGGCAGCATCCTGATGATCAGTGGTGTGCTCACCACCGGTATGTTCACCGCTTCTTTTGCCTCGATGTTGGTCGCCACGCGCCTGCAGGCGGCGCAGGGCCTCTCGGTGCTGAGCTACCGCGGGCACATCGTGCTCATCGGGTGGAACCGCACCGCGGAGGCCGTTATTCATGGGCTGCTCTCCGCCAGCGTGCGCCGGCCGCAGATCGTGCTGATCAATGAGCTGCCCATCGAGCAGCTGCAAGAGATCAAGTTCCGCTATCGCTCGGTCAACCTGGAGGCCATCCGCGGCGACGCGACGCACGAGGCCATCATCCAGCGCGCCAACGTGCGCGAAGCGAACAGCGTGCTAGTCATGGCCGACACCAGCAGCGGCGGCAGCGGCGCAGCCGTGGACGACCGGACGCTGTTCGTCGCGCTGGCGGTGCGCGACGCCGCCCCGGACGCCAAGCTCTCGGCGGAGCTGCTCAACCCGGACAAGGAGGGCGCGCTGCGCCACGCCGGGGTGGAGGAGATCGTCATCGCCGGCAACGACACGTCGTTCTTCCTCGCGTCGTCGTCGCTGGCGCCGGGCCTGGCGCGCGCCGCACGCCAGCTGCTCACCTACGGCTCCGGGCGTGAGCTGCGGCGCATCGAGATCGCGCGCGAGCTGCGCGGCCTGTCCTTTGGCGAGGCGCGCCAGTACTACCGCATTGTGGACGGCAGCATGCTGGTCGGCATCATCTCGGAGGGCGCGGTGGTCACCATTGGCGACGTGCTCGGCTCGTCCACCGACTGGGTGGACGAGTTCATCCGCACCGCCTTCACCCAGACCGGGCGCGACGTGGTGGCGCAGCAGGGGGACCGTACGGTGGCCTTGATGCCGCCGCCCGACAGCTACGTCGTGGGCAACAAAGATTTCGGCGTCGTCATCGGCGGCCGGCCGCTGTAGGCCGCCCTAACAGGCGACAGCGTGCAGCTGGCCGCGGACGGCCGGCTCGATTGGCGCGCGACGCAGGGGCCGGCGGCCACGGCGCTTGGGCACCATGAGCTGCAGCAGCCCATAGCGGCACACCGCACGCGCCCGGCCGGGCTCAACGGGCTCGTCGAACTCTATAGCGCGCTCGAACTGCCCGCTGGCGATCTCCTGGAGCTCCTGGTCCGTGGGTGCGCAGTCTTGGTCACCGTGCTCCCCTATCTCGTCGCCATCGGAGAAAGCGGCATCCGCACGCGTGCCGCGCAGCGTGAGCAGGTCACCACCGGCGTCAAGCTCGATACGCAGGCTGTCTGGCCCCACGCCCGCCAGCTCAGCCACGACGACGTACGAGTCACCCGTGTCAAAGACGTTGACGGCCGGCGACCACGCCGGGCGCGACGGCAGCTCGATCACCCGACCCGCGGCGAAGCGCCGCGCCGTGGCCGCACGCGACGTGCGGGCGCTGCGCGCCGCACCCACGATTTGCATCACTGGGGCGAGATAGCCCGTGACGGTGGCTTCCGGAACGATGACCGCTGACATGAGCGCCTCCTGCGTGACCGGTGCTTGGCACTGAGTAGCCAGTGCCACCGGGCCCGCTGAGCAGCCCGGTCTGGCTTCCGCCTTAGGCAAGAGTCGGGCCACGGATAGCCCGGAAGTACTGTGGGCGTGTGAGGGGCAGGTTAGCCCAGCGCCTCGCGGAGCGCCTCAGGTAGACGTGGGAAGCGGAACTGGTAACCCAGCTCAAGCGGACGGCGCGGCTCCGCGCGGCGACCGCCCAGGATCAGCTCAGACTGCTGCCCAAGCGCCAGGCGCAGCGCGAACCCTGGCGCGGGAGCCCACGATGGTTGCCCCATGGCACGCCCGACTTCCGCCGCAAAGTCCTTCTGACGGCGCACGTCGGGCGCCGTCAGGTTCAGCGGGCCAGCAGCGCGCTCGTTCTCTATCACCCAGCGGTACAGGCCGGTGGTGTCCGCCAGATGGATCCACGGGAACCACTGGCGGCCGGTGCCGATGGGCCCCCCGGCGAACAGCTTGAACGGCAGCGTCAGCTTGCCCAGCGCGGGTGCGCCCCTACCCACCACAAATGAGGTGCGCATCAGCGCCACGCGCACGCCGTGCGCCTCGGCCTTGCGCGCCGCGGCCTCCCACTGGACGCACAGGTGCGCCAGGAACGTATCGCCGGGGCTACTCTCCTCGGTGACCACCTCGTCGCCGCGGTTGCCGTAGTAGTCTATGCCGGACGCGCTGGCAAGCACTTTCGGCCGGTCCGGCGCATCGAGCGCGCCCATCGCATCCACCAGTGCCCCGCTGGTCTCGATGCGGCTCTGCACCAGCTCGTGCTTGCGCGCCTCGGTCCAGCGCCCGGCGCCAATGTTGGCGCCGGCCAGGTTCACCACCGCTCCGGCGCCGCGCAGCTCACTCGCCCAGGCGCCGCTCGCCGAGCGGCCGTCCCACGCTACGGCACGCGCTCCGGCGGGGCCGCCCGCGCCGCCCCCACCGCTTCGCGTCAGCACCACTACCTCGTGGCCCGCACCCGTGAGCTCCGGGACCAGCGCCTGCCCGAT
>CADCTO010000029.1 GCA_902805585.1 uncultured Armatimonadota bacterium
GGCTTCTTGATCCAACCGGCGGGTGGCTTTTCGGAGATTCAGCGGAATCTGAAGCCATTGACAGAAGAAGGCGAAGCGAAGGATGCGGCGCTTCGCCTTTCCATCCAAATTCGAAATCGCGAGGTGTCCTGCGTCGGGATTGTGGTCGACGCGGATGTTGCGGCGCAGGGGCGTTGGCAGTCGATCCGGAACGCGGTCGAACACCTGGGGTACGAGAACGTGCCGGAGCAACTCGACCCAAGCGGGTTCATTGCGCCGCCACAGCCCGACGACAAACCAGCCGTGGGCGCATGGGTCATGCCGAGCAACCTGGAACCGGGCATGATAGAGGATTTCGCTCAGCGGTTGCGCCCGCCCGAAGATCGTCTTTGGGACCGTGCCGTTCGCGTCGTGGCTGAAATTCCGGAAGATGAGCGCTTGTTCTCTGTCAACCACAACACGAAGGCGACAATCCACACGTGGCTGGCGTGGCAAGCAGAGCCTGGGAAACCCATAGGCCAAGCTATCAAGGCCGGTTATTTACTCGCGAATGCAGAGCCTGCTCAACAACTGGTGGACTGGTTTCAACGCCTGTTCCATCTTGACGTGAACGCCTGAGCACGAGGCGTATGTCATTTGACATTCCTCGCCGCGCCTTGCTACAATAGCCTGCCCTGGAAACGGCACTTCCCCGCGCCGCCCTCACGCAGGAAAATGGGTGTCGCGCGGCCCTCAATAGATCAATCAAGGAGAACAATCCTACGGTGGCAGTACACAATGTAACACTGATCCGCGGCGACGGGACCGGGCCGGAACTCGTCGAGGCGACGCGCCGCGTGCTGGAAGCGGCGCTCGCGACCGGCGGGTCGAGCTTCAACTGGGACGTGGTCGAGGCCGGCGTGGACATCATGGAGACGGCCGGCACGCCGCTCCCGCCCAACGTCGTCGAGTCGATCCGCAAGAACAAGGTCGCCCTCAAAGGCCCGATCACCACGCCCATCGGGACCGGTTTCCGCTCGGTCAACGTCGCGCTCCGCAAAGAGTTGGACCTGTTCGCCTGCGTGCGCCCGTGTAAGTCTTATCAGGGCGTGCGATCGCGCTATGAGAACATCGACATCGTGATCGTGCGCGAGAACACCGAGGACCTGTACGCGGGCGTCGAGTACCCCGTCGATTCGCCCGAGGCGGCCCAGATCATAAACATGGCGCAGGGCAAGATCCGCCGGGACGCCGCCATCTCGATCAAACCGATCTCGCGCACGGGCACGCGCCGCATCGTCAAGCACGCGTTCGACTACGCGGTGGAGAACGGGCGCAAAAAGGTGACCGCGGTCGCCAAGGCCAACATCATGAAGTACACGGACGGCCTGTTCTACGAGGTCGCCCGTGAGGTGGCCAAGGAGTATGAGGGGCGCGTCGAGTACGACGAGTGGCTGGTGGACGCGATGTGTATGCAGCTCGTCCAGAAGCCCGAGAACTACGACGTGCTGGTGATGGCGAACCTGTACGGCGACATCCTGTCGGACCTGGCCGCCGGCCTGGTCGGCGGGCTCGGCGTCGCGCCGGGCGCCAACATCGGCGAGGACTCGGCCCTGTTCGAGGCCACCCACGGCTCGGCGCCCAAGTACAAAGGGCAGAACAAGGTCAACCCGACCGCCCTCATCCTTTCGGGACTCCTGATGCTCCGCTACCTCAAGGAGACCGAGGCCGCGAACCGCCTGGAGAAGGCCGTGTCCGACGTCATCGCCGAGGGCAAGGACGTCACCTACGACATGAAGCCCGACCGCAACGACCCGGGCGCGGTCGGCACCTCGCAGATGGCAGACGCCATCATCGCCAAGATGCGGGCCTGACCGCGACGGCTCTGTCCGACGCGACGCCCCCTCGCCGTTGGGCGAGGGGGCGTCGCGTTTTGTGGTGCGCCGCCCGCCGACGCCCCGCAACCTTTTCCCCGCGTGCCGCGTTTCTTCCACAGGCTCCGACGCGAGGGGCCGGAGGTTCGTGGATGAGGCGTTACGTCCGTTTGGGGCTGCCCGTGCTGGCGTTCGCGGTGTTGGTCTTACTGATGGTCGCGCCTGCCACCGGTTGGCTGGTGCGTTCGCAGTTCGCGATGGGCCTGCCGCTCGCGCGTTCGCTCGCCTGGGTACGGCATGCCGGAGGCGACAATGAGGAGGACGCGGGGGCGCTGGCCGCGGAGCGGGAGGCGGTGGAAGCGGCGGCCGGACGCCGCCCCGACGACTTCGCCGTCCAACTCGCCGCCGCGCTGATGCTGCGGGAGCCCGACGTTTCGCGGGTGGAAAGCGTCCGCGCCCTCGAAGGCCGGTTCGACGGCCACCCCTCCTTCCACGCCGCCGTGCTGCGCCTGTCTCTGTTAGGGCCGGTACGCATACAACGCACGGAGCGTTTCCTGCTGACCGGGCAGCCCGTGCCGCCGGGTCCGAGACCGCCGCCCGACCCCGGCGCGCTCGCGGCCTTCGATCGGGCCGCCGCGCGGGGCGAGCGTGCAGACCCCGATAACGCCTTCTTCCCGTTCCTGCGGGCCGTCGGTTTCTTCGCCGCCCGCCGCGACGCGGACGCGCTGGCCGCCCTGCGCCGGGCGGCCGCCCGGCCCGGATGGCGCGAGTACATCTCCGACGAGGCCACGGGCGGGGCGCGCCTGATGGCGGAGGCGTTCGGCGACCGGAGCGCCGTCACGGCCGCCCAGGTGGGCGGCCGCCTCCTGCTGCCGCACTACGCCGGGTTGCGCGAGGCGACCCGGATCGCGACCTACAAGGCGGTCTTGGCCGAACGCGCCGGCCGCCCGCACGAAGGCGCCGCGATCCGCCGCGACCTGGCGCGCCTGGGCAGCAAAATGCGCATACGCTCTTCACTCTACATCGGCTCGCTGGTAGGCGCCGCCATCACGGACATCGCCACGGCCGGGCCCGGCAGGGTGGGGGGAAAACCCGGGCCTGTCGATCTCGGAGACGACGAGGAATCCACGCGGCGGATGCAGCGCGCGTATCTGGTGCACCTGCACCGGATCGGCCGCGCGGAAGAGGCGGCCTGGGTGGAGGCCGAACACCGCGCGGTGGAGCGGATGCGCTTCGTCGGGAAGCGGGGCATGCATCGGGCGCCGTTCGGGGGCGGTCCGGAACGCCGTCTGGCGCTTTGGTGGGCCGCGGGTCTGACCACGCTCGCGGGCGCCGCCTGGGTGCTGCTCCTGGGTGCCGGGAGCGCGCTCGTGGGGAGGCTGCGGCTGCGCACGGGCACCACCAGAGACGACGCGCTGTATGTGCTCTGTATGTTCGCCCTTGCCGCGGCGCTGGTGACGCCGGCCGCGGCACTCCTTTTCCTGGAGGTGCGTTCCGTCAACCACTTTCTTCTCGCGGCTCAGGCTTCCGGCGATCCGGGCGGAGCTAATGGCGAAGGGCAGCGTTCGGCGCCGGGCCTGCTGCTCGCCGCGGCGGCCGGCGCGTTCGCGGGACCGGTCCTGGCCTTCGCCGCGGCCAGGGTGGGGGTGAGAGGCCGCAGTGCCGCCGTCGCAGGGATTTTCGACGGCTTACGCGGCGCCGCACTGCTGGTCGCGTCGCTGCTGATATTCCTGTACGGCGCCGTGGCTCTGGAGACGTCGCGTCAGGAGCACCGCCTGAGTACGGATCTTCAGCGTGTGTGGCAGCACGAAGGTCGCTACCTGGCCGACGTGGCCGGCGAACCCTGGCCTGATTGATCCGGGTGGGGAAGGAACCACGGGGCGGCCGGCGTAACAAGCATCGTTATGAACACGACGAGCCCGACGCCCTGGCCGATCCTGACCCGTTACGACCAGGAGCATCTGCTGCGGATTGCGCTGCCATTGGGCGGCATCGGCACGGGCACCGTGTCGCTGGGCGGGCGCGGCGACCTCCGCGACTGGGAGGTTGTCAACCGACCCGCCAAGGGGTTCGCGCCGGAGAGGGCGTTCTTCGCCCTGTACGCCCGGCCCGAAGGCGGTGAGGCGGTCGTCCGGGCGCTGGAAGGGCCGATCGACCCGTCCCTCTACGAAGGCGGCTTCGGCGCCACGGCCCGCAACCACGGGCTGCCGCGCTTCCGGGAGTGCGCGTTCGAGGCCGCCTACCCGCTCGGACAGGTGTTGCTATCCGACCCGGACATGCCGCTGACGGTGCGCCTCCAGGCCTTCAACCCCCTGATCCCTGGCGACGCTGAGCGCAGCGGCATCCCCGTCGCCGTGCTGCGCTTCGTGCTCACGAACCCGACGGACACGCCAGTCGAGGCGTCCGTCTGCGGCAGCCTGCAGAACTTCATCGGCTCCGACGGCACGGAGAACAAGCCTAGCCGGAACGTCAACCGATTCCGGCGGGCGGACGGTTGTTCCGGCGTCTTCCTGCGCTCCGACGGCGTCGACCCGAAGGCCGAGCAGTGGGGGACGATGGCTCTCGTGACGACGGCAGCCGGCGGCGTCACGTGCCGCACCGCCTGGGCGCAACTGTCGTGGGGCGACGCGCTGCTCGACTTCTGGGACGACCTGAGTGACGGCGGCGCGCTCGAAGACCGGGACGCTGCCGGGGTAGACGCGCCAACGGCGTCGCTGGCCGCGGGCGGGTTGGTGGTCGCCCCGAAAGGCGCGGCGGCGGTCACCTTCCTGCTGGCGTGGCACTTCCCCAACCGCATGACCTGGACGCCCGCGAACCAGGAAGTCGCGGGAGCCGGTTGTTGTGGCGCGGCAGGCGCCGCGAGCGGGGAGGCGGGCGACCCGAACTGGATCGGCAACCACTACGCGACGCGGTACCGCGACGCCTGGGACGTGGCCGTGCGTACCGCCGCCGAACTGCCGCGTCTGGAGGCCGACACGCTCGCCTTCGTGCGCGCGTTCTGCGACAGCGACCTGCCCGCCGTGGTCAAAGAGGCCGCGCTGTACAACCTGAGCACGCTGCGGACGCAGACCTGCTTCCGCACCGCCGACGGCCGCTTCTTCGGCTGGGAAGGCTGCGGGGACAAGAAAGGGTGCTGCGAAGGGACGTGCACCCACGTCTGGAACTACGAGCAGGCGACCGCCTTCCTGTTCCCCGATCTGGCGCGAGGGATGCGCGAGGCGGAGTTCCTCCACGCCACCCGCGACGACGGGCACATGAGCTTCCGCGTCTTCCTGCCGCTCGGGCGCGCGACGGAGTTCGGGCTGGCGGCCGCCGACGGGCAGATGGGCTGCCTGATGAAGCTGTACCGCGAGTGGCGCCTGTCCGGCAATGACCACTGGCTGCGCACGCTCTGGCCCCGCGCCCGCACGGCTCTGGAGTTCTGCTGGATGCCCGGCGGCTGGGACGCGGACCGCGACGGCGTGATGGAGGGCTGCCAGCACAACACGATGGACGTGGAGTACTACGGGCCCAACCCGCAGATGGGCGCGTGGTATCTGGGGGCGCTCCGTGCCGGTGAGGAGATGGCCCGGCATCTGGGCGAGGGCGACTTCGCACGGACGTGCCGGGACCTTTTCGAGCGCGGCAGCCGCTGGATGGACGCGCACCTCTTCAACGGCGACTACTACGAGCACGCGGTCCGCCCGCCCGGGGATGCGTCGGCCATCGCTCCCGGCCTGCGCCACGGCGACATGGGCGCCCGCGACCTGGCCGACCCGGAACTACAGCTCGGGGCGGGCTGCCTGGTCGATCAGCTCGTCGGCCAGACCATGGCCCACGTCTGCGGGCTGGGCTACCTGCTCGACCCCGAGCACGTCCGTACGACCCTGCGCGCGCTGATGCGGCACAACTGGCGGCCGGACCTGTGGTCCCACTTCAACCATCTGCGCACGTTCGCGCTGGGCGACGAATCGGCCCTGCTGATGGCCTCCTACCCGCGCGGGCGCCGCCCCCGCCGCCCCTTCCCGTACTACAACGAAGTGATGACCGGTTTCGAGTACACGGCGGCCGTCCACATGCTCCAGGAAGGGCACACGGACGACGGGCTGACGGTGATCCGGGCCATCCGGAGCCGCTACGACGGGCGCCGCCGCAACCCGTTCGACGAGGCCGAGTGCGGGCACCACTACGCCCGCGCGATGGCGAGCTGGGCGGCGGTGCTCGCCCTGACCGGTTTCGACTATTCCGGCGTCGAGGAGCGCCTCCGGTTCGCGAGGTCGGACACCCCGTGTCGCTGGTTCTGGTCCCTCGGCCACGCCTGGGGGACGCTCACGCAGGCGCCGGCGGACGAGGGGGTGGACGCGACGGTGGAAGTGCTGCACGGAACGCTGCCGCTGCGGGAGTTCGAGATCACGGGGTATAGGCCGATGCGCTTGCCCGAACCCCGCAATATCACGGCGGGCGAAACCATCCCCTTCAGTCTGGGGTTCGATCGCCTACGCGGCGGCCGATAGGCCTTCGTCCCCCCGGGCGACGGCGAGGAGCGCGCGGGCGCTGCGGCCCTGTTCGGGGAAGTGTGCGTGCCCGACGCGCACGGCGAACGGTTCCGATTCCTTCGCCGAAATGCCGCCCAGCGTGTCCGCGATTCGGTCCGCCACGATACGCGCCTGCGCCCCCGTGTGCGGCAGCAGGATAAGGAAAGACTCGGCGCCCGCTTCCGACGCGAGGCGGCCCGCCATGTCCACGCGGCGGATGCTGCCGTGGAGCGCCGCGCCGCACGCGGACAGGATCTCCTCGCGCCGCCCGGCGTCCGGAGGCAAACCGCCGACCTCCACCGTGACGACCGCGAAGGAGTGCCCGCCGCGCGAAGCGCGCGACAGCTCCTCCTCAAGCCGGCCCTGGATGTGCGCGGGCGTGTACAGGCCGGTCAGCGCGTCCTGGATGCTCGACTCGCGCACGCGGCCCCGCTCCCGCACCTCGGCCTCGCCCAGGATGCGGCGCAGCTTCTTGGTGCTGTTCTTGAGGATGTGGGACACGTAGTTGCACGAGATGCCGAACTTCCGGGCGATCTCGGTCTGGTTCAGGTCCTTGTAGAAGAATTCATAGAGTACCTTCTGCTCCAGGGCCTTGAGTTTATCGACCGCGCCCTCCAGCACGATGCGGTCTTCGATCGGCAGCTGGAGCGTGACGTACTTGTCGGAGCGTATCTTTTCGGGGTCGACCATGCCGGCAGCGTCCGTGTCCGGGTCGGCCTGAAAGCTGGCGACCTGAAAGACCTGCCGGGTCGACAGGATCTCCTCGACGGCCTCCTCGGTCAGGTTCAGGGCCGCGGCCACTTCGCCCGCGTGCGGCGCGCGCCCCAGGCTCTGTGTCAGGGTGTCGGTCGCCCGGGCGACCTTGCCGGACACCTCGTGCAGCCAGGCCGGCTCCTTGATGATCTTGCCCCGGTCGCGCAGGCAGTGGCGCATCGCGCCGGCCACGAAGTGGGTGGCGTAGGTGGAAAACTTGACTCCCTTGGATGGGTCGTAGCTATCGAGCGCGGAGAGCAGGCCCAGATAGCCTTCCTGTACCAGGTCGTCGAGGGGTTCCCCGGAATGGGTGAAGCGGCGGGCGACGGATTCGATCAGGCCGGTGTAGTGCCGGGCGATGCGCTCTTTCGCCTCCTGCATCGTCCCGTCCTGCGCCGGGGTCCGCGCGGTGGTAGTGGTAGTGGTAGTGGTAGTGGTAGCGGCGGCGGCGGAGTCACGGAGGCGCGTGAAGTCGCTCAGCCAGACCAGCACCTGCTCCTCGCCGGGCCGCACGGGTCGCGCCGTGTCCTGTGTGTTTTTCGATTCTGAACGCGTTGGCGATGTCATTCCGCTTGCTTCCTGCGCCACGAGCCGGGGCGGTTTTTCGGGCCGCCTCGCGGGTGCCGTCCGATCCGACTGCCGGCGGCACGTTCTCCATAGTCGGAAGGTCGAGCCCGCTTCTCCACCTTTTTCCGCGAATATTTACCGGTTCTGTGGCCAGTGCGACGGGCCGCGCGGGTCGCACTGAAGAGCCGCGCGGGCAGTGCCGACAATGGAGACGTCTTGTCGGCGATGCCGACGGTATGGAGGAGGACCCGTGTCGAACTATCTGCTTCCTGACGACGACCTGTCGTTGTCGGGCGTGGCCGCGGCGAGCAAAATGAGCGTGCAGCACGCCGCGCTGACGCCCGGCGATGCCGAGCTGCTCTCCGGGCTGCTCAACGAGGGACCCGCCCGGGGCAACAGCGCGCCCCTGCGCATGGGCCTGGACGACACCTACGGGGACGACGAAGCGCCGAACCTGGAAGACACGCACATCGAAGAGGTGCTGCGGGTCTCGCAAAAGATGAAGGCATCGGACATCCACCTTTCGGTCGGCCTGCCGCCGATGGTGCGCGTGGACGGCAAGCTCGCGCCGACGCGGTGGGGGACGGTCACGGACCGGGAAGCGCAGCGCCTGGTCTACGACATCCTCACCTCCGAGCAGATCGAGAAGTTCGAGCGCACCAAGGAGCTGGACTTCTCCTACGGCGTCGCCAGCATCGGCCGGTTCCGTTTCAACGTGTACCGGCAGCGGGGGGCGGTGGGCTGCGCCATGCGGGCCATCCCGCAGACGATCCCCAGCCTCGACCAGCTGCGCATGCCGCCGATCCTGCGCGAACTGACGCGCAAGCACTCCGGCCTGATCCTGGTGACCGGGCCGACGGGCTCGGGGAAGTCGACGACGATCGCCTCGATGATCGACGTGATCAACAACGAGCGCGAGGTCCACATCATGACGATGGAGGACCCCATCGAGTACCTGCACCAGCACAAGACCGGCATGATCAACCAGCGCGAGATCGGCGCGGACAGCGACACGTTCCACAACGCCCTGCGCGCCGCCCTGCGCGAGGACCCCGACGTGATCCTGGTGGGGGAGATGCGCGACAAGGAGACCATCGCCGCCGCCCTGACGCTGGCCGAGACGGGCCACCTCGTTTTCGGCACGCTCCACACGCGCAACGCGCCGCAGACCGTGGACCGCATCATCGACGTCTTCCCGCCGGACCAGCAGGACCAGATCAAGGTGCAGCTTTCCAACTCGCTCGAGGCCGTCGTCGCCCAGCAGCTCCCGCCGATGCTGGGCGGGGGGCGCGTGGCGGCCATCGAGGTGCTGATCGCCACGTCCGCCGTGCGCAACCTGATCCGCGAAGGCAAGAGCTACCAGATCTCGTCGGCGATCGAGACGGGCACGCAGTACGGGATGCAGCCGATGGACAAGACGCTGGCTGACCTGCACAAGACCGGCATGATCTCGTACGAGGAGGCGCTGAACCGCGCCATCGACCGCGAAAACCTGATCCGCCTGGTGAAGGGCTCGTAGCAATAGCAGGGTTGGGGAGAGGGAGGAGGCAACGAAGGTGCTTCCCCGCTCCCCCGCAACCCTTTCCCTGAGTAGGAGGAATATTGAATGGCAACTTTTGTGTATGACGCCGTCGATCCGGTCGGGAGGCCGGTGAAGGGCCGGGTGGACGCGGATTCGGAGAGCCTGGTCCTTTCCAAACTGCACGACCAGAACTTCCACGTGCTGTCGGTAAGCGAAGCCAAGGGGGTGAGCCTGTCCTTCAAAAAAGGTGCAGGCGCGCCCAAACTGCAGTCGCTCGTCGTCTTCTCGCGCCAGTTCGCGACGATGATCGACGCGGGCATCTCGATCCTCAAGTGCCTGGACATCCTGGAAGGGCAGACCAAGGACCCCGCGCTCAAGGCGGCGCTCGTCCTGGTGCGCAAGGACGTCAAGGGGGGACTTTCGCTCGGCGACGCGCTGGCGAAGCACCCGACCTGCTTTTCCAAGCTCTACGTGAACATGATCCGCGCGGCGGAACTGGGCGGCATCCTGGACACCATCCTGGACCGCCTGGCGACGTTCCTCGAAAGCGAGATGGAGATCAAGCAGAAGATCAAGTCGGCGATGATGTACCCGGTCATCGTGCTCTGCTTCTCCATCGGCATGATCTTCGCCCTGTTCTACTTCGTGCTGCCGAAGTTCAAGGAGATCTTCGTCTCCATGGACGTCGAGATGCCGGCGATGACGCAGGCGCTGTTCACGATGTCGGACCTGATGGTGCGCTTCTGGTACCTGGTCCCGATCGTCGGGGTGGCGTCCTTCTATGGCGTGAAGCGCTACGGCGCCACGACCAAGGGGCGGCTGCACATCGACCACATCAAGCTCAAGTTCCCGATCATCGGGGATCTGGTCCTGAAGATGTCCGTGTCGCGGTTCTCCCGCACGTTCGGCACCCTCATCGCGGCGGGCGTGCCGATGATGCGCTCAATGGAGATCGTGGGCGAGACGGCGGGCAACGCGGTCATCTCGGGGGCCATCGGCGCCGCGCGCAACGCGATCCGCGACGGGCAGCGCATCTCGACGCCGCTGGCGGACTGCGGGCTGTTCCCGTCGATGGTGACCCACATGATCGACATCGGCGAAGAGACGGGCCGCCTGTCGGAGATGCTGGTCAAGGTGTCCGACTTCTATGATTCCGAGGTGGACGCCGCGGTCAAGGGCCTGACCAGCCTGATCGAGCCCCTGCTGATCGTGTTCATGGGCGTGGTCGTCGGCTTCATCGCCATCTCGGTCATGGCGCCGATGTTCAAGCTGGTGTCGTCGATCAACTGACGCGGCTCCCGCAGGAGGACAGCCCCCGGCCAGGCAGGGCCGGGGGCTGTCCTTGTTCGTGCCGGCGGGGCCGTCTGCTCCCCGCGCCGCTGCCCGCCACCGTCCACGTCCCGGAACCCCGCGGAGCCTGGGTATAAGGGGATGTACGGCCGGACGGCGCCGAGCCTCACGGCATCCCGGCCGGCGGAACGGGAAAATACGGGTGGAACAAGACGACTTCGAGGTCCGGCCGCTCAGACCGGGCGAACGCGCCTTGCTGCACGACCTGCGGGCGCGGGTCCTGCGGCCCGGCCGCCCGCCGGAAGAGAGCCGCTTCGCCGGGGACGACGCCCCGACCACCACGCACCTGGGCGCGTTCCTCGGCGCGCGCTGCGTCGCCGTCGCGTCCCTGTACGACGAGCAGGGGATGCGCCTGCGCGGCGTGGCCGTGGACCCGGAGATGCGGGGGCGGGGCGCCGGGTCCGCGCTGGTGCGCCGGGCGCAGGCGATGGCCGCCGAGGCCGGGCGCGGCCTGTGGTGCAACGCGCGGGCGTCGGCGGCCGGCTTCTACGAGCGGCTGGGCTGGGCAGAAGACGGGGAGCCGTTCGATCTGCCCCACATCGGGGCCCACTACGTCATGCGCTATCCCTCCCCGAACCCGGGGTCAGACCGCGCCGCCGTTGACGCGCAGCCACTGCCCGGTGACGAACGACGATAGATCCGAGGCGAAGAACAGCACGGCCCCTGCCACGTCTTCGGGGGTGCCCGCGCGGCGCAGGGCGGTGCGCGCGGCGACCGCCTGCTTCTGCGCGTCCGAGGCCCGGCCGACGTCGGTGAAGCCGGGCGAGACGACGTTGACGCGGACCCCGCGCGGCCCGACGTCCTGGGCGAGAACGGCGGCGAAGTGGATCAGGCCCGCCTTGGCCGCCCCGTAGGCGGCCAGCCCCTCGATGGGGTCGTGGCCGGCGCCCGACGCGATGAAGACGACGGAGGAGTCCGGCGGCAGGGCGCCGGGCCGGCGCAGCATCTCCCGCGTCAGGAAGAAGGCGGCGTCCAGGTTGACGCCCAGGACGGAGCGCCATTGGTCGTCGCGGATCCCGGGCATCCTGCCGCCGCCGTCGCCGCCCCCGGCGTTGTGGACGAGGATGGGGAAGGCGCCGAAGTCACTCAGGGCGCCCCCGACGCCGGCCGCGACCGCCTCGGGGTCTGCCACGTCCACCGCGTAGGCCCGCACCCGGCGCCCCGTCGAAGCGCCGATCTCCCGGCGCGCACTCTCGGCGGCGGCGTGGTCCGCGCGGTAAAACAGCGCCAGATCCGCCCCGTTTTCTGCCAGCCGCTGCGCGATCGCGCGGCCGATGCCCCGCGTCCCGCCCGTGACGAGGGCGTTCTTCCCGACAAGTCTCATGTTCCCCCACAATCCCGTGGGCCGCCCGCTCGTGCAGGCACCTTTCTTGCGGCGACTCGGCCGCAGGACGGGCTGGTGTTTTCGCGAAGCGCGCGGTGAAATCGTAAAACCCGGGTACAATGAACGCCGGCCCCGAGAACAGGACCCGCCCGCGTCGCGTACCCCGCAAAATACCTGATTATCCGAGGGGGGTGCCGGCGCTTGTGGTTATGGCGTGTAGGTTCGCCGCGGTCGTGATAAAATAGCACTGGTGGATGTCTGCCCGGTTGCCCGTTGAAAGCGCCCGCGGCGCGTACCGCCGATAGGTTCCGCCGTTGAACAGCAGTATACCTGAGCCGATCCCGTACCTATCGGGAGCGTGACGTGTCGCGGATCGTTCCAACCATGAAAATGCGAACCAAAAACCTGAATACCTTTTTCTGCTGGCTGGTCCTGGCGCTCGGCGTCGCGTTGCCGGCGGTGCCGGCGGCGGCCCAGTC